>CAZQSL010000066.1:0-19468 GCA_964595945.1 uncultured bacterium | reverse complement strand
CCACAACATCTTCCTCGGCCCAGCCCATCGCCACAGCCCGGCGGCGCAACGCATAAAAAGAAAAATGAGCAAATGGCCCTTGTCAGCAAATTCCCTTCACCCTGCCTCATTGGCAAACCTTTTCTATTGCATTGTCGTTAAGTAAGCAGTATTGGAGTTAATTACAGAAATTATGGTTTTCTCGCTACGATACAATACTGAATCGTCCTAAAATCACCAAACATGGCCATCAGCAGTTTCTTATATGGTTTTTTAGGTTTTGTTAGTCCTTCTACACGCTCCACGCTGTATCCAGCATTGGTGAACATTTCGATCATCGATTTCCTTGTAAAAAACCTCAGATGAGTGCGGTCGAGAACACCGGCATCTACATAGTTCCAGTTGCCGCGAAGTACCAGATGTTTAGCTACAAATCTAACATTTGGTATACTTGCAACCATGTAACCGCCGCTATTTAAGGTGTTTTTCAGACGGGCGACCAACGTCCAGGGATCAAGCAGGTGCTCCAGGACATCGTTGGCAACAACCAGATCAAACTCTTCCTTGAACTCGTCAAAGAGTCCAGGAGTCTCTGCGCTTGAGATTATCACGCGGTCAAGTTTTTCTCTTGCTTCAAGTGCTACGTCCTCGAATACCTCGACCCCAGTGACATGAGCCCCGAACTCATTCTTCATAACCCGTCCGAAGTTCCCCTGGCGCATCCTATCTCAAGTATGCGTTTGGGTTTCCCGGGGATGCAGGCCAGCACGTCTCGCCGCTCAGAGTCATAGTATTGCGCAACCGGATTTCCGGGTGTTTTCCCTGTCTGTGAGTTGTGCGTCATAGCGCTTTCTCCGTACTCTTCAAAGTATTTGCTTCTGTAGTGTTCAAATCCGTTCATGTTGATAACTTTACCACAGTCGTGAAGACACATTGGTGATGTCTGACCGATCACAGCAACCTTATAGCCAGCCTTTCGAAACTCCGCGCATTGTGATGCATCGTAAAAGTGCCAGCCGTCAAACACGTCCTCGTTCCACGATATATCGTATTGTGTCGCCAGTATTAGACCGTCCACGATGGTGACTTCTTGGAAACTACCATCGCCAACGCTCTTAAACTGCAGAGTGTGGGCTCTTCGTCTGCGTCTCTCTTTTACCATCCCGTATTTATTAGTCCCGTTCCACCACACACCGTCTGGCGTGTCCGCTGAGCCAATTACCCCGATCATCCCGATTGATGGATTCTTCGTGAAAGTGGCTATGAGCTCTTCATAAGCAACAACTTATCTGTGATATATGTATCCTGATGAAGGTATACCTTGAACTTTGCGTCGGATGAGATCATCGCGGAGTTGTAGCCACTTGTCATGCAGGTGGCTCCACGCACGGGAATTATCTCAACCACAAAACCATCTGGTATGACGAGTTTCTCGATGTGTCTGCGACATTTCGAGTAGTACCCATCGTTGTTGACACATGATATGAAACTAATTTTTTGGGCCATCATTCGTGATCCGTGTTCACTTTGTCTCTTGATGTGATTCTGTCGATTTTCGCCAGAAAACCCCGTAGCTGTGAATGCTCATGATTTCGTCGCTGGTTCCATGTAGCTCGCGGAAGTCATGCACAGCCTCGCGGCATCCTTTGAGTGCGTAGTCGTCGATTATCACAAATCCATTTCTCACGACTTTGGGGTACATTGTGTTGAGAATGTCCATTGTCGATGAAGTCAGGAGGGACTGTCAAATGAACTCTCCCCGGACTGAAGTCCGGGGTATCTCGTCGGCGTCATTGCATTCTGTCGATTATAATGCAGACAATGACCGAAAGGATTCCGACCCCGGAATGAATTCCGGAGAATTCCCTACATTAAACCACTCAAATATTCCCAATTTTCAGCCTTTATTCACTACCAAAAATGTGATATGCTTCATTCATAATCATAATTCTTCAATTGCGTTGATTTTATGGCCCTCGCAGTTGTTATCAAGCTCAATATTTGACATGCGGTAGGGACAAGTAACGAGCATCAGACGAATTATTTACCTGCGACTTTCAGCCTGATGAGCGCACGTTGAAGGGCTGCTTGTGCGCGATCGATGTCTATGCCCTGTTCAGTGAGGCGTTTTTCGGCACGTGATTTAGCAGCTTCTGCGCGTTTTACGTCGATTTCATCTTTTCGTTCTGCCGTGTCGACAAGTATGACAGCCTTGTTCTGGTTGATCTCGAAGAACCCATTGCTTATGGCGTACCAAACTTCTTTTCCGCCCGCTTCGCGTACATAGAGTTCGCCATAATTGAGTCCGCTCAAAAAAGGAGCATGGTCGATGAGTACTCCGAAATATCCACCTGCGCCGGGGCCGACTACATATTCGACTTCTCCCTGAAATGCCGAGCTGAAGGGGGTCATTATTTCGAGGAAGTAGGGTTTGCTTGCCATATTTGTTCACCGTTGTGATGCTGTTTGTGGCGGGGCGCGCGGCCCCGCCTTATTTAGTTAATTCAGGCATTGATTTTTTTGATCGCTTCGCCTTTTTCGACAGCTTCTTCGATGGTGCCGACCATGCTGAAAGCCTGTTCGGGGAGATCGTCGTGTTTACCTTCGATGATTTCGCGGAAGCCACGGATTGTGTCTTCGAGTTTGACATATTTGCCTGCCATGCCCGTAAAGGCTTCGGCGACGAAAAATGGCTGTGAGAGAAAACGTTGTATGCGGCGTGCGCGATGGACTGAGAGCTTGTCGTCGTCGGAAAGTTCTTCCATGCCGAGGATGGCGATAATGTCCTGGAGGTCTTTGTAACGCTGAAGTATTGTCTGTACTTCGCGCGCGATGCGGTAGTGTTCGGCTCCGACAATATTCGGAGTGAGGATGCGGCTTGTGGAGTCAAGGGGGTCTACGGCGGGATAGATGCCGATTTCGACGAGCGAGCGTGATAGTACGGTTGTTGCGTCGAGATGGCTGAATGCTGTTGCCGGAGCGGGATCCGTAAGGTCGTCTGCCGGCACGTAGATTGCCTGGACCGAAGTGATCGAACCTTTTTTGGTCGATGTGATGCGTTCCTGTAGGGCTCCCATTTCTGTGGCGAGTGTTGGCTGATAGCCAACAGCTGAGGGCATGCGCCCGAGGAGTGCCGACACTTCTGAGCCAGCTTGTGTGAATCTGAATATATTATCTACGAAAAGGAGTACGTCCTGTCCTTCGACATCGCGGAAATATTCGGCCATTGTCAGACCGGAGAGTGCGACGCGGAGACGTGATCCGGGGGGTTCGTTCATCTGGCCAAACATGAGGGCTGTTTTATCGAGGACACCCGATTCTTTCATTTCCATCCAAAGGTCGTTACCTTCGCGTGTGCGTTCGCCTACACCGCAGAATACCGAACGGCCGCCGTGTTCCTGGGCGATATTGCGGATGAGTTCCATTATGACAACGGTTTTGCCTACACCGGCACCGCCGAACAGGCCGACTTTTCCGCCTTTTGCGTATGGTTCGAGCAGGTCGACGACTTTGATGCCGGTTTCAAATACTTCAGTGGAGGTACTCTGGTCATCGAAGGATGGGGCTGGGCGATGTATTGGCCAGCGTTCCTTGAAATCGGGTGTGCTGGTGTCGTCGATGGCGTCGCCGAGGAGATTGAACACATGTCCGAGGCATTGTGCGCCGACCGGGACAGTGATTGGCTGCCCGGTGTTGATGACTTCATCGCCTCTTTTCAGACCGTCTGAGGATGCCATGCTGATCGCTCGTACTACATTGTTGCCGAGGTGCTGGGCGACCTCCGAGACGACGGTTTCGCCGGATGCTCCCTTACAGGTAAGCGCAGTGTATATTTCGGGAAGTTCACCCGGGGGGAATACGACGTCGAGCGTCGGCCCGATTATCTGGACGATTTTTCCATTTGCGAGTGCCATCTTTGTTTCACCTCGTAGAAGAGTGTCGTTCTCAGGTGCATGCGTCAGCCTTCGAGCGCTTCCGCGCCGCTGACGACTTCGAGTATTTCGTTTGTTATCGCCGACTGTCTTGCCTTGTTATATTTGAGGACAAGGCTGTCTACCAGTTCTCTTGCGTTTTCCGTCGCGTTGGTCATGGCGACCATTCGCTGTCCCTGTTCGCTTGCAAAGCTTTGTGCGAGTGACATTGCGATTTTTGTGTAGATGAATTTCGGAAAAAGTATGCCGAGGACAGCTTCCGGGGATGGTTCGATGAGGAAATCGGCACGCGTATCACATTTGTCGCCTTCGCATTTGTCGGCGACTATCGGCAGGAGTTTTTCTTCTGTTGGAATTGATACTGCCGCTGATTTGTATTTCATGTATACGATATGGAATTCGTCAACTTCAGCATATTCGAATGCTTTTACGGCGCGATCAACCATATTCTTAATTTCTTTATAGTTAAGAGACTGGTCGAGGTTGAGATACGTTTCGACGATTTCGACGTTAGGCATTCGTTTGAAGTAGGAGAGTCCTTTTTTGCCAGCTATGAAGACTTTGACTTTCCGCCCCTGAGACTGTTGGGCGCGAATCCATTCTCCTGCCTTGCGAAGGACATTGCTGTTGAAGCTGCCGCAGAGGCCTTTGTCAGATGTCATGACAAGTACGCCGACAGAATCGATCGAGCGACGTACTTCCGTCAGGTTTGACGGTATGTTGTCGGGGTCGACAGCTATATTGGCAAGAAAGGCCTGAAGCCTGTCAGCAAAAGGTTTTATGGCATTGGCGCGTTCTTCGGCTTTTCGGAGTCGTGAGGCCGCTACCATTTTCATGGCACTTGTGATCTTCGCAGTGTTTTTGACACTGGCGATTCTCGTGCGGATTTTTTTCGGATTTTCAGGAATGACCGATCACCCCAGTCCTTTATTGACCTGGCGGCCGTATGTCTACGGCCTGAATGTTTTTTTGAAATCCTCTACAGCCTGCTTGATCTTTGTCATGTTTTGCTCGGTCAGGTCTCTTGATTCGTCGATTTCACTGAAAACGTCGGCGTGTCTGGTCTGCATGTAGTCGAAGAATTCACTTTCGAATCTCTGAACGGCTGCTGCGGGTACATCGTCGATCAGGCCCTGGCCGCCGGCATAAATGATAGCTACCTGTTTTGAGAGGGGCTGTGGGACGTACTGGCCCTGTTTGAGGATTTCGACCATGCGCTCGCCGCGCGTAAGCGCTGCCTGTGTCGCTTTGTCGAGGTCGGAGCCGAATTTTGCGAAAGCTTCGAGTTCGCGGTATTGAGCGAGGTCGAGGCGGAGTCGGCTTGCAACTTTTTTCATGGCCTTGGTCTGTGCTTTACCGCCGACGCGCGATACCGAGAGCCCAACGTTGACTGCCGGGCGGACGCCTGCGTAGAACAGGTCGGTTTCGAGATATATCTGTCCGTCCGTGATAGAAATGACATTGGTTGGGATATAGGCAGAAACGTCGCCAGCCTGGGTTTCAATTATGGGCAACGCAGTGATGGAGCCAGCGCCGAGCTTGTCGTTGAGTTTGACGGCGCGCTCAAGCAGTCTGCTGTGTAGATAGAAAACGTCGCCCGGGTAAGCCTCGCGCCCCGGTGGACGGCGAAGCAGGAGTGAAAGCTGGCGATAGGCAACTGCCTGTTTTGACAGATCGTCATAAATGATCAGGCAATGTTTGCCCTGGTGCATGAAATGTTCTGCAATGGTGACACCGGTGTATGGCGCGACATACTGCATGGGGGCTGGTTCCATAGCATTTGCCGATACGACAATCGTATAGTCCATGGCGCCATGTTTTTTGAGCACTTCGACAACGGATACAAGTGTGGATGCCTTTTGGCCAACTGCAACGTAAATGCAAATGACATCGGTGTTCTTCTGATTGATAATGGCATCGACAGCGATGGCAGTCTTGCCAGTCTGGCGGTCGCCGATGATGAGTTCGCGCTGGCCACGGCCTATTGGGATCATCGAGTCGATGGCCTTTATGCCGGTCTGCAGCGGCTGGTCGACAGATTTGCGTTCGATAACGCCCGGGGCGCGGAGTTCGATCTGGCGAAAATCCGATGTGTTGATGGGGCCCTGATTGTCGATGGGATCGCCGACTGCATTGATGACTCTGCCGAGAATTGCGTCACCGACTGGCACCGATGCCACTTTGCCGGTGCATTTGACGATATCGCCCTCTTTGATATGTTGGTCCGAACCGAACAATACGGCACCGACATTGTCCTCTTCGAGGTTGAGCACCATGCCCTTGATCCCGCCAGGGAATTCCAGCATTTCGCCGGCCATCGCGTTTGTGAGGCCATAGATGCGGGCGATGCCGTCGCCTACGGACAGGATAGTGCCAACATCAGCCATTTCCACTTTTGACTGATATTTCTCGAGTTGTTCTTTAAGGACCGAGCTGACTTCTTCCGGTCGAATACTCATTGAACCGTTCACCCCTTAAGCTCAGACTTTTGCCGTGATCAGCAGTTCACGGACGGATTTCAGCTTGTTTTGTATGCTGCCGTCATATACGCGGTCGCCGATCTGCACTTTGATGCCGCCGAGGAGAGACCTATCGACGACTTCTTCGACTATTACCGCCTTGCCGGTCAATTTCGCAACGCTGGCGGATATGCAGGTTTTCAGGGCCGGGCTGAGCGCGAATGGCGTATGTACCATTGCCTTTACCTGCCCTCGGTGTTCCATCAGGAGATTCTTGTAATCTTCCCAGATCAGAGGAATATATTCCTCCCTCTGCTTGTCGATCACGAGACATATCATGTCGAAAAGCAGTGGAGTGACTCCGCCCTTGAAAGCCGTTTCAACGATGGTTTTCTTTTCTGCGCCTGAAATCGCTGGATGGGTCAAGAACCGTGAGAAATCCTCATCGCTCTCGATAAGAGCGACAAAAGAAGGGAAGCTACGCTCGATCTCGTCGAGCAGGCCTTTGCCTTTTGCGGTTTCAAAGAGAGCGTTGGCATATCTTGTGGCGATTGCGCGCTTTAGCATGTAGTCCTGACACTCCTCAGTTCAGCGTTTCGAATTCGACGAGGAAATTTCTGGCGAGGTCTTCGTGTTTTTTCGCGTCCACGCTTTCTCCGATGACTTTTTCCGCGATCTGCATCGAGAGGGATACGGTGAAGTCGCGAAGATCAGATTTGACCTTCCTCGCTTCTTCGTTAATAGCGTTGAGCGCCTTGACTTTTTCGTATTCGGCTTCCTTGCGTGCCTCAGTGACGATGCGCTCAGCCATTTCATTGGCTTTTTTCACGCTTTCGGCGATGCGCGCCTGAGCTTCTTCGTCGATTTTTGCGATTCTTTCTTTCAGTTCGGCTTCGACGGTTTCGCTCTTGCGTTTTGCGGCTTCGGCGCTTTGAAACATTTCGCCGACATCTTTCTGTCGCTGTTCAAGGAGGCCAATGATGGGTTGCCACAGATACTTTTTGAGCAGCCATACGAATATGACGAAACCAAGCATCTGGATTACGATCTGCAACGGCTTAACGCCAAGTGTTTGCAGAATTTCCACCTGAACACCTCCGGATGTGCGGACGCTGGTCCGCGCCTTTTATGAGGTCATTCTCCGGTTAGTCATACGCACCGGAGCATACGATCTCATCAAGAAATTTTGCCCATGAAAAGAATGACGACGAGGAGGGCGTAGATGGCGAGAGCTTCGATAAGCGCACAACCGATGATCATGGCGGTCTGGATTTTTCCGGCTGCTTCGGGCTGTCTGCCCATAGCGTTCATGGCTCCGTTGACCGCGTTGCCAAGACCGAAGCCGGCGCCGAGTACCGCGAGGCCGAATCCGATCGGAAGGCCGAGTTCGAGAAGTTTCATTGTTTCCATTTGTACGGTTCCCCCTTACAGAGAATGGTTGCTTGGTTTCAGTATATCAGTGATGCTCCTCGTGCGGCAGCATGAGCAAGATATATGCTGCGCTGAGAGAAGCGAACACAAGCGCCTGGATGAATCCGAACAGCAGTGCGAGCGGGTAAAAAACTGTCTGGATCGGTACGACGTAGAGGCTGAAGGAAAGAATGATGAATGAGGCCATTACAACGTCTTCAGCCGTGATGTTGCCGAATAGTCGGAAGGCAAGGGTCAGAGGCTTTGACAGTTCGCCAATGACGTGGGTTATTATGTTCATTGGGTAGAGAAAAAACCAGTCGAGCGGTTTTATGCCTGAACCGTCACCCTTGAAGTGGAGCAGATATTTCCCGAGCCCGTTTTTCTTGATGCCATAGTATTCGACATAGAAAAAAACGCAGAGCGCAAGGGCTATCGGTACATTTATGTTCACCGCTTCAGGCGCCTTGAGCAGGGGGACAAGTCCTGTATAGTTCATAAAAATGATGTAAGTGAAAATCGAGGCTATGAATGGAATGAACGGTTTTGAGTGTTCGCCCATGATTGATTCGACATGATTTTGCAACCATTCAGTGTATACTTCAAAAAAGGCCTGTCCTTTTTGTGGGATGCGCTGGAGTTTTTTCGTCACTTTGCGCGCGAGCACGATGATTGTCAATCCGATGGCGAACGCAAAGAAGATGTTGATCACGTCAAGCCATGATATACCCATAAGATTGTACACGGCATCATGGTCTTTTTCATTTTTTTTCACTATGCTGACGAGTGTGTGATTGTGTACTTTGTGAAGGTCGACAACTTCTTGAGTCTTGCAGGGTTTACCGGGCTTGTCGACACATTTTTCGTCGACTTTGACATTGTGCCTGAAATCCTTGTCGTTTTTGTAGACCTGACCGAGCACATAGTCGGCGAAGTTCTGCATTTCCGGCATTACAAGGCCATGTACCTCGTGACTGCCGCCATGTGTATCTTCCCCGGCTGCACTCCCGGTGTGAGCTGCATCTTGTGCATGAACATCTCCCGGGGCGGTTGCATGCTCCTCGGACTGACTGTGCGTCGTTTGGTGCTCCGTGCCGTGTGCTTCGGCGAGGACGATCAGATCAACCACTTTTTCCGACAAGTCCTTAGTCCCCCTGTCAAGACTCGCTGCTCGTAGAGCCGCCTTTTTTCGACTGTGCGACAACCGTCAAAACCAAGAAAATGATAGCCATGACGATTATATCATAAGTAAAACCTAATGTCATGCCAATAACGTCAAAATACTTTTTCCAGAGCAACGCGGCAAATGTTAGAAATATAGCATTCAACCCCAGCAGCCCCGTCATGACTTTGATCCATTTAGCTCCATCGGGAGTGATCAGTGCCGTGATTGTGAGCCGCAGACAGACAAGATTGGCATATCCGAACAGTGCCCCGGCGAGGAATCCCATCGCCACGCCCTTCGGCAATCCCGCATCCGCCCCAAAGAGCTTCAGCGCCACGAATACCGCAGGTATCGACACAAGGAGCAGTAAATATGCTTTCCTGAGCCGCGACATGTCACTATTCATTGCGTCCTTTGTCCGTGTCATACTCTGTTTCAAGGTTCAGCCAATGTGTTATTACCCGAATTCCGCTATTATTAACATCATTCGGACAATTAAAGTTTCTTGGTCATATCATAAACCTGTTTGAATCCCGCTATCATGCCGAGCGAGATGAAAATTATTAGAAACAGCCCGCCATGCGGCCACTTGCGCTCCAGCAGCCATCCGATGCCAAGCCCCACAAGTGCGCAAGACAGCAGGCTGAACGGGATCATCATGTAGCTGCCTGCCCGTCCCAACGGATTGGAACTCTCCAGCACGTCTTTATTGCCGATCACAGGCTTCGCAGGACTGCCGGACTCAGGGATTTCGCCATCATTTGCCATATCTCCGCCAGCTCCAGTAATGCCCTTCTTTGCCTCAGGCTGTCCACTGTCGGTGATATCGTCATTGTCATAAGACATTTGCCCTGCCCGGTCAGCGATATGACATAGTATATTTGGCCCTGCCGCACGGGCCACGATGCTTGGTGGCCTTTGCTAATGCCCGATAGGCCTGTATTGATGATTTCGATCTGACTATAAGCGGCAGCCGGCGACAGGCCGCTTTTCTGCTCCGGGAAACTGTAGCGCCATTTCCCTTTGTGTTTTGATAGCTGTTCACTCATTGCCCTGGCACGCTCTCTGCATTACCGCTAATGCCCGGTCAGTCGTCACTATCAACGCAGATTCGTATTCGCTGACCTCGCTGATTCTTTTCAAGATACACCACGACAAAAAGTCTACCAATCGGCAACATGAAATGCAATAGGGTTTGTGAAACATTTCCCATAAAATGTACTTCAAGACCAGAAATCCTGCATCTACCCCCTGCCCTCCCGCGAACAGTTCTGTCGAGAATACATTGTCAATCCGTGTTCGGGGAATAATTGCGTAAAACGGCATAGCATACAAACAAAACAGTCTCCGCTCAGCATGAGAGGCCTTACGGCATTGTTCACAACTTTTCGATTGCCTCACAAGAATGATATTTTTGCAGCTTCAGCGGCTATATCGGTAATTTCGTCTATAGTGTACATCCTGCCATTATCGATACCGGGGCACATCTTCTTCTGATTTTTCCACACAAACGCGTTTGAGAGGTTTTCAGGCCAGAAAGGGTAAGTGCGGCATTGAATCGGCCTGACCTGGTATATAGAACAGCCCGTCTCAGTGAGATAGATGCATGGCAAATAGTCAGGAAAATTAAACATATATACATCACCATTGTAATGCCTGAGTCTTGCCTGCGTGAAATCTTCGACAGTCATCGAGAAATAGTTGGCCATTTCCCTGATTTCGCTCTCGTGTACAAACACATGTCCGGGAATCGCACAGCAGGCGGTGCAGCCCGGAACGCACTCAAATCTTAGCCCCTGATCCTTCACGTTTCGCTTCTTGAACAATCGTTTTCACTGCCTTTCATTTATGTATCATTCATTGTTCAACCAATGGTGCGTTAAGTCAATCCGCTGGAGAAACAACTCTGATATTACTTCAGCGTTGTTTGCGCTGAAGTAATACCAAAAACTAAAATAATGATTTCAAACGTTCTTGAGAACCCTTGTGTTGCCGAGCACAATTGTTCGGGTTAAGGCTCCTTTCTATTGGTCTTTGGTATATTAAGAGCTTCCAGAGAATATATGCTGAATATCAATAGAAATTCCCTATCGCCGTGCGATAGCGCGATAGGACAGTAGTTTGGAGAAAAAGTTAAGCATATAAAGCTTGTAGGAAGAGGTCCGGAGAAACCTTTTTCTCGAAAAAGGTTTCTCCGTTAGGGAAATTCAAATAATTATTCGTATAATCGAATTCTGCACAGTCAAACATACGCAACAAAACGAAGCACATAGATTCTCATGGGCATAAGCCCGTGTGCACCAATGACTGATAGGCTTTTCATATTTCCCGTTCTGGCACTATTTGACCTGATAAATATGGACAACGGGAGTCATGTAAAGCAACCTGAATGATTCGGGATGTGTGTCGGCCCAGGCGCGTTCGATGGGGAATCCCTGTTGGTCGTGCGGAAGGGTTGGCAGGTCATTCTGATGGAGTACTGATACATAGAGGAGGTCAGTTTTTTCGGTTTTCAGAAGAGAGTACCACTTGTCGTAGTCAGGTTCGCGACGGCAGAAGTCGATGCGGTCGTTTTGTGGGAGTGTGTACTGTCCGGTTTCCTTGACGTAATTGTTGCATTGGTGAAAAAAACGGAATCCGTGGCGGTTGACCGGGACATGATAGACGTGGTTGGCGAGGCGCGGGCCGAACAGTGCATAGGAGAGATCGGTGCCGGTGAATGCAATGCCGGCACTGCCGGTGACGATCGAATGAGTGAATTCCCAGGAGTGTCCCATGGGTGTGCCGGAGTAGTATTTGAACTGGTATTTCGGATAGGTGGCAGCAAGTGTTGAAATGCCGGCGATGGCGGCGATGGCGGCGAGGGGGATAAGGATGCGGTTGATCCGCCGGATGCTGCGGGCGAAAAGAGAAATGGATACGGTCGCGGCGGCGAGAAATCCGGCTGCGGCAATCAGTGCGGCGGGCAGGCGCATGGCCGCGAATACTTCGTTGCCTCCGCTGGCGAGGGCTTGCACATAGAAGAGCAGGTTTCGGTAAATTGAATCCTTGTCATGGATATTTGAAAATACGTTCGCGGCGCAGACGAGAGCGATGAGATAGGGAACGGCGCTGCGGACGCGGATGCCGAAAAATCTGTTGGATGAAAACGCGGCTGCGGCGGCGAGTGCGAGGAGACTTGCTGAGAAGGCGAATCGTGTTTCGCGGTTGTAGGGAATCAGAAAGAAACAGATGAGCAGGATCGCGGGGAGTATAAGTGTGAAAATGACCTTGAAGAGTGGGCGAGCGCGGCTTGAGAGCGTGCCAGCTGTTGCCAGGGTTATCAGGGCGAGTGTGCCGGTGCCGAGTTCGTGTGTGAGGAGGGTGAGCCATTCTCTGAAGCTTCCGGTGTGAAATACGGAGTTGAGCATAGTGGCTTTAGTGTAGGCTCCGTCGAATATAACATGCCCCATGAGCTCGATGGTGAGAGGGAAAACCGGGTTGCCGGTTAGGATGAAATTGCGAACGATCCAGAATCCTCCGGTGGCGATGACTGCGAACGCGCCGGTGATGAGCAGCAGAGGCTTGCGGTGGCGGATGAAGGAATAGAGCGCGATGGGCGCGAGAAAAAAAAGTGTCCAGACGAGGGCGATGCTTTTCGTGCCGAGGAAAAGGCCGGCGGTGGCGCAGGCGAACAGGGCGGCGTGGCGGTTGCGCGGGTGGCTGTCCCACCTGAGCAGAAAGTACAGCGCGGTGCAGAAAAACGTGGAAAATGCTATGTCGACTTCGGATGCGACAGACTGATGTGCCATGCCGGGGATGAAGAATACCGCTACTCCGGCGCATATAGCCGAGTCGCGCACCGCGCCGAGGTGTCGTGCGATGCGGAAGACCGCAGTGCCTGCCATTGCGAGCAGGAACCACTGGAGTATGTTTGTGGCGAAATCCTGCGCGAAATACTGTAGTATCCACATGTAGATGAGTTCGGTGTTGGACGGGAAATATGTGCCGCCCTGGTCGCCGAATGGAACGGTTACTGGGTAGATCGCCCCGGCCTTGATCCAAGACGCAGGAAAAGTCAGGTGGTACACAAAAGAGTCCCACGGCGGCGGCGGCGATACCCATCCCCAGGTCCAGAGCGCGGCAGCTGTGAGCGTGGCGAGTATTATTATGATCCGGGTGGCCGGGGAAATCCTTCGGTCGTCATAAGCGAGGACATTCGCGCCGAATCCGTATTCTCTATCTTCGTCTGCGTCTTCGGGTGATTTTCGAGCCTTCGAGTGATCGATGCTTTTTGCGATGAGATATGCGAGTGTGAGAAACAACAGGTCGGCGGCGATCCGGTTGGGCAGAGACAGGTTGCCGGTGAATCCGAGAGCCGCGCCCGAGACGACTATCCACATCGAGGCGATGGCCGCCGTGGCAAGAAAAGCCTCTGCGGAATCCACGGCCCGGATGAGCCTGCGTCTGATGGTATTGGCGGCGAGAGCCGTGATGAATATGCCTGCGAATGCGAGTGGGATGTGGTAGTCCATTGATTGTACCCGTGAGTTGGTCTGTTATTTCTTTTTCTGCGCGCTAATACTGTCGAGTTCTTTCATCATCGATGCGAGATCGGGATCGGAAGGCCTGTAGTGAAGAGCCTTCTCGACCATCTTGCGCGCCATTTTGTAATTGCCGGAACGGCTGTATATGACAGCGCTCATCTTGTAGGGTTTTGGATCGCCAGGCACGGCGGCAGAGACACTTTCGAGAAGCTTGATGCCTTTGGCAAAATCGCCGAGCTCGGCAATGGCAATTGCGCGGTTGATGTCGATATTGACATCACAGGAGAATCGGCGGGCAATGCCATAATACTCCAGAGCGTCGGAGTAGTATCCCGACTTGAGTGAGGCCGTGCCCTTGATGAAATATGGCTCGCTGCGTGTAGGGTGGAGTTTTTGGGCTTTTTCGGCAAAATTGACGGCATCGGCCAGCCGGTCATTGGCGAGCAGCATAGTGGCCTGATGGATATAAGTGGAAACCATCAGAGGAGTTGCGAGCTTGATGATGACGAAAGCGGCAACGAGCGTGGGCGCTACAAGCGCGACATAGCGCAGGCCAGAAGTAACGCTCCTGTCTGATGGTGGTTCCTGCGTCGTATCGAAGTCTCTGCCTGCGGCGAAAACGCTCAGGAATAACACGACTGCGGTCGGTGGCACGCTGAGCGGGAATCCGAAGAGTGCGTCTACAGCGAAAGCGCAGATCACACTTGCGAACATAACGTTTTCCCGACTGCCTCTCGCTGCGGCAGCGGATGCTCTGAATAATGCGGCGAGGAGCATCGCGGCAAACATAAGTGTGCCAATGATGCCTGTTTCGACAAGTGAGTTGAGAAATTCGTTGTGAGGATGGCGCGGCCGCTCGACTGATGTCAGGTATGCAAGTTTGCGCGGTACGGATTTCATGTGAGAAAAGAAAACTCTCTGTTCGGGGATATATGCGATTCTGTAGTGTCCGGCCCCATTGCCGATAACGGGAGACTGTTTGAACATCTGGATCGCTATTTTGGCGTAATGGACGCGCTGCATGACAGATCCCTTTTTGCTCTCGATGCCGGAAGAAGAGTAGATGATGCCGATCGCCACGGCAGTGACAAGGACAACGGTCGTGGCAACAATGCGGGGCGCGCGTTTTTTCCGGCTATCCGAAAAAGATGAAAGCAGAGCGGTGATGATGGCTCCGGCGGCAGCCGCGAGCAATCCGGCGCGAGAGCCAGTGAGGTATATCACTGTGATCGTAAGTCCTGCCGTGACCAGATAGGCGCATGTGCTCAAGAGCCGTTTTCTGGAAATGTTGCCGGCAAGTCCCCAGACTATGATGGGAAACAGAAGTGCAAGATGATCGGCGAGCAGATTGGGATTGCCGAATATCGAATAGACATGCATGTTTCTGATGTCAGACGTGCCATATCTACTTTTGAATCCGAAGAAATCTGCGCCGAGGTATTGCGCAATTGCGTGGATGGAAAACAGGGTCGCAAAAATCGCGACTGCCGCTGGAAAAGATTTTCGAAAAAAAGCACGGGATGTGTCTGACTGCGGGCACAGAGTCTGGGCGACGGCGAGAAGAGCGAGACACCCGTAGAGCGTCAGTTCGCCGCGCGAATAGCCCGGGTGGTCGCTGAACAGGGATGAGGCGATAAGGCTGATCAGCCAGCCCGCGAACAGCAGGAGGGGTGCGCCGCCGTTACGGATGTTTTTCCATCCCTTTTCGGTGATTGTACGATGTATCGCATAAACGAAAGCAAGTGAGATGGCTATGCCTGTCGCCGAGAGCATCGAGCTGATGAAGTCCTGGCTTACGCTCGTGAATGCGTAGACAAATCCGATGTTGATGAGGAAAAGCAGTGTAATGATGACTGTTGGGAAGTTCATTGTATATTCTTTCCGTCAAGTATTTTCTGCACCATGTCGAGATGTTGCCTGGATGATTCATCGAGGTGCTCTTTTGACTTCATGTTAATGATCCACTTTTTCAAGTCTGCTTCCTTGCCTGTCAGCAGCATGAGTTGGGCTTCGAGCCTGCGGTATTCGGCGTTGTTGGGCTGCGCGACGACAAGTATTCTGCTCAGCTTGAGAGCCTCTTCGTAGTTGCCGGTGGCAATGAGCGTTTTTGCGTAATTTTCACGTATGCCGAGGATGTCGGGGCGAAGGACCATCGCGTGTCGGAGGGAAGATGCCGCGTTTGGGTAATCACTTCTTTTATAAAGTTCGATGCCGTAGTTGTGATGCGCGAGGAATGAAGTGGGGGCGCAGTAAGTGGCTCTGCGCCACAGTGTTAAATTGTCTTTCCAGACGTTTCGGAATGGCAGGCACATCATGGCGTAGACTGCGATCAGACAACACGCGGCAAGGCCCAGAAAAGTATGTCTGCCCCTGAATGTCAGGCGTTCCGATGCGAGTGAAAAGAGATACGCGAGCAGGATGCAGTAGCCGGTGACGGCAATAGTCATGTAGTGTGCGGCCTTGATATGCTGCGAAGACATGGGAATAAGATTGGAGATGGGTATCAGGCAGGCGAAAAACCACAGGCCCGAAAAGGTTATCATCGGTTTCGTGCGGATGAATGAAATGAAGAATATGAATATGCACAACAGAATGCCGACTGGCAGTCCTGTCTGGTCGGAGATCCCGAAGAAAAGGAGGTGCGGGTTGTATATCGGGCACAGTTTTACCGGCCATGCGAGCATGGCGGCATATTCATTGAATATCCTCGGCATATTAGAAAGCACTTTGTCGAGGTGCTCAATCGTTGCTGCCGACTGAATTTGAGAAGTGATGTCGGGCCCATTGGTGAATGCTGATCGCAATAATGTGAAAAGAGCTGCGGCGGTAATGTATGGTAGGGAATTGAGGATGATACGGTTGCGTCTAAGCCTGTTGCCACGTCCGTTTGAGACGAATGTGTCGATGAGAATGACAAGGAGCGGGATGATGAGTGCTGTTTCTCGTGCGAGCATTGCGATGAATGAAGCGATGGTGGCGAGTGTAAAAAACAGACTTCTGCGAAAGGGAATGTGCTGGTCGCGAGCATTGAGGTGGAGTGCGAGAGCAGAGAACAGAAAGAGTGCTTCCAGTATGCTTGCACGGCCGACTGAAACGCAGGAGACAGATCCGGCATGAACGGGATGCACCGCATATATCAGCGATGCCAAAAGAGCGGCCGGAATGTTGCGGAGGATCAGATTGACGAATAAAAAAAACACGCTGCAGGCGGCTGCAAAGAGCAGCACATTAGCCATGTGGTATGGTGAAGGATCTGTTTCGGGAGAGTACTGGGCGGCGAAGGACAGTGTTTGAAGAGGCCGGTAGAGCGAATTGATAGTGGTGGTGAAGGCAGTATGCCACTGTGCCTGTCTTGTGGCGACTGGTTCCTGAGTGACAAGTGACACGTCATCCCAGACGAATTCGTATTGCATCGTGGGATAATAGACGGTGAGCGCACAGATCATGACGAGCAAAAGTGACGTGAGGGTGGTTGCATGTCGGCTACCGGTCATCGGCGAGTCCCTCCGTTTTCTGCCGGGACATGTCTTTTGAGTGGCCGGTTAAACTTCATTTTCAAAATGCTTGAGAGATTGTCGGCAATATCGACATACCGGACTTTTGAGTGTCCGCCAGTGCGGGGAAAATGATGGACTCCGACCTCCGTGATTTTCATATCAAGTCGTGTAGCCTTGACAAGAATCTCCGCGTCAACGAAAAAACCATCTGAATCAATTGCGATATTGTGGAATATTTCTCTTCGGAAAATCTTGAAGGCACAGTTGATATCGATGAAAGAAGTACCGAAAGCCCTGTTGACGGTCGAGTTGTAGATGCGTGAAAAAAAGAGTCTTGGTGGTGGGTCTGATCGTTTGACTCTGTAACCGGCTACGATATGCGAAGTGTTTGTGTGAGGCAGAAGAAGCGACATTTCGCCGGGGTCGAACTGGTTGTCCGCGTCGGTGTAAAAAATCAGTGGCATGCGCGCGGCGAGAAAACCCGTGCGGAGTGCCGCGCCATATCCGAGGTTGGTTTCGTGGGAGATGACGGTCAGGCGAGTGATGGTCTTGCGGACCGAGCGGAGTACGTCAATAGTGTCGTCGACACTACCATCGTCTACGACAATTATTTCATAGTCGGCGGCGTGTCTCAGGAGGGCTTCATTGGCGCGAGTGACGGTGCCTTCGATACATTCGGCCTCGTTGAATGCCGGGATGACGCAGGAAATGTTGTATTCGACATCATGTCTGACGGCCATGATCACCTATTTCCATTATCGAGCTTTTTCAGTATATCATGATAGCGGGGATCAAGTCTGGCGGCGCGTCTGAATTCGCGGACGGCTTCTTCGCGTTGTCCAGAAGCGAGCAGGGCATTTGCAGCGATGGCGTGCAATCCGGCAATCTCCGGGGCGTGTGAGACGGCTTCGGTTGCTGTGGCGAATGCACCGGAATAGTCGCCTGTGATGAGTTTGATGTATGCAAGGGCACGAAGCGCCTGTACGCTGTCGCGGTTGGCGGCAAGATTCCGGTCGAGTTCGCTAAGGATCATCCGCTGTCTGTCTCGCGGGATTTCATTCCATGCGTATGCGATGTCGATAGAGTTGTATGGATGAATATGCCGGTAGGCATTGCGAGCGATAAGAGCTTTGTGTTCGGGCGTGCTTTTTGCGTAGATGGTGACGTGTGAGTCCCAATAGACAAGTCGCCATCTGCCTTCGCCGGCAAGTATGGCGCTGCCGATTGCCTGCCGGTCCGAGACGAGTACCGCAAATGTAAATCCGTATTCGCGCTGCATGCGATTCCAGGTTTTCAGTGATGGATGGAGTTCGAAATCGACAATGCTTTTGTAAAAATCTGGGCCGTACAGCGTGGTGCGGCCATCTGAAAAAACCTTGTGCTGAGGATAGAGTCCGTGTATCAGTGCTCCGCCGAGTGAGTAGGTATTGTACATATTGCCGGTGAAATCGTTTTCCTGGATAAACTTAATAGCGTTGGCCGGATAGTACCTGGTGTTGATGCCTTTGCCCCACGGGAGTCGGTCATTGTGGATCGCATAAAACCAGACGGAGCAGGCCATCGTGCCAATCAACAGGAGTGACAGGAGTGAATTGACGGGTTGAGAGTCGAGTTTTTTTGAGAGTCTTGGCGGCAGTGCCGCAGCTATCGAGATGGCAGCGATCATCGAGTACATGGCAATGAATCTGCGGGATTTGATCGCCATTACAGCAGTGAGAATGAAAATGAAAAGGTGGAAAAAGTTGATCCTGCGGCGGTTGCATATAAAAGCCAATGTGCCTGTCGCGAGGAAGAACGGAATGGCGTAGCGTACCGGGTCTCCTGTGACGGCAAGATACTCGCGAAGCGGGATGGATGCCCATTCGCCTATATATTGGGTGTAGATGCGGTTTTTTGCGAATTCGAAGGGAGCGGTCAACCCGTGAGTTGTGTAGGGAGAAAACAGTGTTGCGACCGTCATCAGGATGAAAACCAGGCCGAGGGTTTTCAGGGTGGATGGTGAGATGAATGGTTTAAGGGCATTGCCCTTTGTGCCAGCCCCGGTGATGGTGGCGAAAATGGCGGCAGCTATGGCGATGAGCACAAAAGCAGGCCCGAGTATGGCTGACGGGTGAAAATTGATCCAGAAAATCTGCATGACGACAAGCATGAATGGCTCGGGCGAAGGCTTGCCGCGCCGCTCCGGGTCGGTGTCTTTCATCAGCATGCGGTTGAGCAGATTGATTGCAGAGACAATGAAAAACAGCGAGAAAAGTTCGGGCCTCGGCGCGAGCCGGAGTCTTGATGCGAATACGGCGGCTGCGAGCAGTGCGATGGTCGCGATAGTATTTGCCCCGCTCCTGGAAGCGGTTGCGAACAGTACGGTGAATATGAGTATCGAGACGACAGAGACAAATGCCTGTAAGCCGGTTACGCCGAATTTCTGATATATCGAGGCCAGATAAACGTCGCCGAGCCATTCGTCGTTGATCCACTTCATGCCAGTCGTAGTGTACGCGAA
>CAZQSL010000065.1:0-19692 GCA_964595945.1 uncultured bacterium | reverse complement strand
GGGTGGGTCAATTTTCGACGCCGCCATGGGTCATTTTTGCTCGCCGTTTAACACTGCTTGAAGACAGGCGCCTGACAATGGCACAGATCGGAGTTGAGCTGGGCTATTCCGAAAGGACTCATTTCACGAGGGCGTTTTCGCGGTTTTACGGGCATCCTCCTTCGCATTACAGATAATCGGAAACGATGATATGCAGTGGCGTGTCACCATATCGGTCACTCAGGTCGTTTCGGGTACACATTAGTGCCTTAGGGGTACGCGCTTTCTGGAATAACTGCGATAAAGTCACTTCAAAGCAGGCAGCGTCAAGTACTGTCAGGAACCGGATGCCAGCATCCGGTGAAGACGGCTGGAGGACACAAATGATGAAAATGGCGGGTAGATCAGTATTCATGGCCCTTGTGCTGGCAACGGCGCTCACGGGGTGGAGAGCATTGGGGTCGGAGGAGCCCAATGGATTGGCAGACGAACCGGTGGCGCTCGAACCCATCATTGTAACAGCTGAAAAGAGAGAGAAGGACGTACAGAAAGTACCGATCAGCGCCACTATCATAGAGTCAGGAATCATGGATGACGCGGTCATTGGCGATATGAATGAATTGACGCGTTTCTCTCCGAATGTTTATTTCAAAAAATCCACATCGGAAAATGTAGTTACCATGCGCGGCGTCACATCCTTCGATACGTCCATATATTCTCCGACTTCCATATATATCGACGATATGCTGGTGCCGCTTCACTACGCCCATCTTGTCGATCTCGTCGATATCGAGCGTGTGGAGGTATTGAGGGGGCCGCAGGGGACTCTCTACGGCGCGAACAACGAGGCAGGCGTCATCAATATAATAACGAAAAAGCCGGACGGCGAAAAGCGCGCGGAAATCACGGGAAACCTCGATTCGTTCACTGGCGGATACGATCAGTCGATCGGCGGCAATTTCAGTTTCAGCGCGGCAGGGCCGACCGGTAGCGATAAAACTTTCGTGGGAATAAGCGGCAAGATTGAAAACAGTGACGGATTTGTGACGAATCTCTACAACGGCAATGACAAGGCGGGGAAGATTGACAGGAAAAATTTGCGCACGACCATGAGGTGGACGCCCTCCGATCGTTACGACATTGCCCTGACTGGCGACATCCTTGACAATGACGATGGCATAGCGGTTTACCGTTTCGACAGTGGCGCCTATCGCTCGGAGCCATATTCCGTACTTCACGACAACGACGATTTCCAGAAGGAAAAGGGAGCGGGTATCGGGCTCAATGTCTCATACAGCGGACGAAAGACAAAGCTCGTTTCCATAACTGGATTTCGCAGTTACCGCAACAACAACCTCCAGGATTACGACTGCACGAGCGACGCGATGAATGATTGGGGCGCTACTTTGTCCGAATACAGAAACCGCTATTCAAGTCAGGAATTCAGGCTAAGTCCTCTCGCGGAAGAAAGGTCTTTCAAATGGATATCGGGACTGTATCTGTCCAGAGAAGATACGACCATAGAACAGGCCAATGGCATCGTGATGCAGGATGACAGGACGGACATAGATATTTCGGGATATGCCGTTTTTGGCGAAGGCACTTACGCCGTCACAAAAAGGTTGGCTGTCACGGCTGGTCTGAGGTATGACTCCAGGCGCGCGCACGGCGAAAAAGATAATACCGGGGCACAGTTTTCGGATACGATCAAGAATGCTGAAATTTTGCCGAAAATCTCCTTGGGCTATGATATCGACGACACCGCTTTCAGCTATATTACTATATCGAGAGGCTATCTCGCTGGAGGATTCAACTACTCTCTTGCCGTGGATACAGAAACTTTTTCATATAATCCCGAATACACTACAAATTACGAAGTCGGAATCAAGAAGAACTGGCCGTCGCGCAGGATGCGGGCCAATCTGTCGTTTTTCTGTGTCACTATGGCCGACAAACAGGTGATGAACGTCAACAGCGGGCTGTTCGCGATGGAAGTGGAAAATGCAGCCAGGGCCCGTTCGCGAGGAGTGGAATTCGAGTTGGCTGCAAAACCGGCGAAAGGGTGGGATGCCTCTCTGGGGTTCGGTTATACGGACGCAAAGTACAGGGAGTGGCTCGCAAGCGAGTGGAATAGTGATTATACGGCACTTGTGCAATATGATTACAGCGGAAGGGCAATCCCCAACGTACCAAAATACACGGCGCATCTGGGTGTGAAATACACTACTCCGCGCGGCTATTTTGTGCGGATCGACAACAGCTTCATCGGTGCCTTGTATGCTGACAACAAAAACGCTTTCCGTGATGGCGCATATAGCCTGTTCGATCTGCATCTCGGATACGATGCAGATCGATTCGAAGTGGCATTGTGGGGCAAGAACATTTTTGGCACCGATTATCACACGGTCGCTTATGACTGGGGCGGTGAAAAACTTGTCCAGGATGGAGAGCCGGCGCGGATAGGAGTGCAGTTCAGGGTACGCTTCTGAAAGGCTGCGTCATGCGGCCCCCCCCGCATCGGCAAGAGGTGAAACATGTATTGTGAAAACACTGATGTGAAAGAGTTCGTCCCCGCAAGCAGCCACATGATCCCGAGTGGAAACGACTCGCGCACGCGTGATCTGATCGTGCTTGGGGTGCTGAACGCCCTTGTGGTGGTGCTGAGTCATTTCATATTTTTTACATACGGATTTCTGGGACCACTCGCGTTTATGCTGAACTTCTTTCACCAGAGTATGGAGAATCTTCTGATCGCGAGTGTATATCTGATGATGCCAGTCATCGCGCCGCGCCGTCCGGCATTTACCATAAATGCGGCAGTATGGAGCGTGGTGGGGCTGATGCAGGGGTGGTGGCCGGTGATGATGGCGGCAATACCCGCCGGACTGATCGCCGACGCGATTGCGGGAAATGGTGTGGCAAAGAGGAAAAGACCGCTGCTTTTGGCTTATGCGCTTTACACTCCGCTGCTCACTGCAGGTACTTTCTGGCCGTTTCTCTTTATGAAAAAGAGCATGCTGGTGCAACGCATGACCGCTATGGACCCGGGGATGGCTGACATGGTAGGCAGGTTCACTACCTCTTTCTTTTTAGTGCAAATGGCTTGTGCTTTCATAACGGCGATCATAGGCGGATATGCCGCGTTGCGGATGATCGAGCGTCATTTCGGAATGGGAAGGGAGTGATAGTTTCTGGGGATACAGTTTATAACAGATATGGACGACCGCCTGAAACTATGGTTAGCGATAACGGCAGGGGCAGCATCCATCTATAGTGTGGACATGGCTTTGCAGGCGGGCATACTGGCACTTTGCCTGTTGCTGTGTCTGCTCGGGGGAGCGAGGCGCTTTGCCGTGGGATATGCCGTAGTGGCGATTGCCGTAGGCATCGGACTCAAAGCCATGCCCGGCGGCAATCACGCGGGGCAATGGACTTCGGTACGCATACTCGCAATCATTGTCATAAAATTCGGGCCGCTGTTCGCAATGATGATATTTTTGCAGGCGACTCTCCGAACAACCCGTCTGCTGCACGCGATGGAAAAAATGCGTATCCCGCGCAGGTGGGTAATCCCTGTCGGAGTATGTCTGCGCTTCATGCCGTCCATCGACACCGAATTCAGACAAATACGTCATGCCATGCGAGTCAGGGGCATTTCGATTACATCCGGACGGCTGATACACCGTCCGTTTGAAACGGTCGGATACATGATGGTGCCTCTACTTGTACGTTCGCTGACGACAGGAGAAGAGCTGGCCCGCGCCGCCATAGCGCGCGGCATAGAAGCGCCTTGCAGGAAAACCTGCATACATGATCTTTCATTCCGTGCGATCGATTACGTGATTCTCGCAATATGGACAACTGGCATCGCCGTCATTCTGTACGTTGACAACGCGATGTTTTCAATTTCGTAAAATGGGGCTGCATGATAAAAACATCAGAGTTGTCTTTTCAGTATTCGGGCAGTAGCGACTGGGCGCTGAAAGACGTGAACATGAGTGTCGAAAGAGGCGAATGCCTGATATTCACCGGCCCGAGCGGGTGTGGCAAGTCGACTCTGGTGAAATGCCTGAACGGACTTGTGCCCCACTTCGAGAAAGGGCGCCGTGCGGGCATGGTGACATTTGATGGAAAAGATATCGCCGAAGAACCCATGCACGCCATAGCACGCCGGATCGGGACGGTGTTTCAAAATCCACGTTCACAATTCTTCACTACGAATGTCATCGACGAGATAGCATTCGGCTGTGAAAACATGGGGATCGAGCGCAGCATGATGCAATCGCGGGCCGATAAGGCGCTTGAGAGTTTCGGCATCTCCTCACTGCGTGACCGCGCCATCTTCAATCTGTCGGCTGGGGAGCGCCAGAAAGTCATTCTCGCCGCGATCTACGCGATGGGCCCTGAGATATGGGTCATGGACGAGCCTTCATCGAATCTCGACGGGAGCGCTGTCGAATCACTGGCGGATGCCCTGCGATTTCTCAAACGCGAAGGCAAAACGATAATCATTTCGGAACACCGCATCCATTATTTACGGGGCATCGCCGACCGCATCGTTGTGATGGACCATGGCAGACTGTCGGAAATCCATTCCGAAAAGCGGTTTTTCCAGTTCAGCAATGCAGAGTTGAACACAATGGGACTGCGATGGGGAAGTATCCCGCTGTCGCCCGTGGGCGAGCCGGTTTGCTCCGGTAGTACCAGCAGCGTATGCCGTCTTGCCGCCACAGGGATTACCTATCGTTATGCTTCCGCCAGTGATGAGGTCCTGAAAGAAATATGCATAGAGGGAACAGGCGGAGAAATCGTTGCCGTAACAGGCGGCAACGGGACGGGCAAGACAACTCTCGCCATGATACTCTGCGGTTTGTATAAGGAGCATAGTGGAACGGTTTCCATCGACGGGACACCCATGAAACCGAAGAAAAGAATACGTTCATGCAAAATGGTATTTCAGGAAACGGATCATCAACTGTTCACGGAAAGTGTTTACCGCGAATTGCAGATGGCTCTGCCAGAGCGCGGCGGCCAGCACGCAAAAATCATGGAGACACTGCGGAGTGTCGGCATGGAAGAAAAAACGGATGAGAGACCGCATGCGATGTCCGGCGGCGAAAAGCAGCGCCTTGCGATCGCGGCTGCGCTGGTGGCAGCGCCCAAAGCTCTTGTCCTCGACGAACCCACAAGCGGCCTCGATGCAGGCAACATGAAACGTGTCGGCAAGGCCTTGAGCGTAGCCGCATCGCGCGGATGTCTTGTCATCGTTGTCACTCATGACGCGGAATTCATACATACTTGTTGCACGCGTGTGCTGCATATGGAAAACGGAGGTTTTATACATGGAACAACTGCCAGTAGTTGAACCGGGATTTTCCCACATTACGGATATCCTGTATGGTACGATCAAGACGCATTTGCTGATCACTTCGGTAGAAATGAAAGTGTTCGATCATCTCGAACAGCCCCGTACAGCCAGAGAAATGGCAGGCATCCTCACAAGTCATCCCGCGAATACCGGGATGATGCTTGATTCGCTGTGCGCCTGTGGCCTTGTCGCAAAAAAGGATGGACAATACATCAACCTGAAATCAACAAGCGATTGCCTGGTAAGCTGGAAACCGGCATACATCGGCACATGGATAGAGCAGGCAGACGGTCTGACGACCCCTAACCTGTCGACTTTCATGGACAGAATAATGTTGGGGCCGGGGAATCCTTCGCACGACGAACACATGAATTCCGAAGAGTATTGCGAGGCATTTACACATTCCCACGCAGCCACCAGTTTTGCCGGCATCGCACATGACATAGCCAGGTCTTTGGCTGAAATCCCCGGATTTGACCGCTGCCGGACCATGATGGACCTCGGCGGCGGACCGGGTGTGAACGCAATGGCGGTGGTCAGGGCGCATGGCAACATCAAGGCTGTCGTGTATGACCGTCCCGGCATTGCGGCTATCGCAAGAGGATATATCGAAAAGTATGGGTTCGGCGACTCTGTGACAACTGCGGAAGGAGATTATCTCCAGTGTCTGCCGGGCAAGGGATATGATCTGATCATGGTGACCGATTCACTGTACTATGAAGATGATGAAGTTGATGCGGTCATCGCCAGATGTCACGAAGCGCTGAATGACGACGGCATATTCGTGGGGATCCACGCCGTGCTGACCCACGAAAAAACCATGCCCGCAAACCTTGTGCTCGACATGCTCATAGAGTCTCTGAACGGGAATGCCGCATTGCCGGAATCCGGCTTTATAGCAAGGTCAATGCAGCGTTGCGGCTTTTGCGACGTGACTTCGAAAATGGTCGATATTGCCGGTATCGACATGGAAATGAATACGGGGCGAAGGGCGAAATGACCCGGCGCCGGTCACTCACATAAGTGTAATGTTTGGAAGAATACGGTTTATAATAATGACAAACCCTCAAGGAGCTTACCCATGCCACTACTGCCGATGAATGACACGAGTTACAAACCTTTATATGACATACTGACAGGAATGATTCCCGCAAAGGTACTAGAGACCGCTATCGAACTGAATGTTTTCGACCACATGGAAACATGGCGCGCGGCGCAAGCCGTGTCGGATTCTCTTGGTACGCATGGAGATAATACCCGGCATTTTCTCGATGCGCTTGCGACTATCGGGCTGCTGGAGAAAAAGGAAGGACTGTACCGGAACAGCCCGCTCGCAAACGAGTATCTTGTAAACACATCACCGTCGAACGCCGGACCGCTCCTGCAGCAGTCACAGGCAATGAGTGTCAAGGCGCTTGGTAATCTGAAAGAACTGCTGATGAATGGTCCTTGCATGGCCGACGGTAAAGACGGGTTGGCATCGGAAACTCTATGGGCTCAGGCCGCGCGGGACAGCGCGTCATGGGTGATGAACGATCTCGGTAGCAGAATCGCGCGCACGATTGACGGTCTGCCGGGGTCCGGCGACATGCGCACAATGCTTGATCTCGGCGGCGGACATGGAATGTTCGCCATATACATCGCGGCTTCGAGCGAATCGCTGAACGCAATAGTGTATGATCGCGAGCCGGTCCTCGAAGTCGCGCGGGACATGATAGCCAGATACGACATGAGTGAAAGAGTTGGCGTCATGGCAGGCGATTACATGAATGACGATCTGGGCAACGGGTACGATCTGATATGGGCAAGCTGTACGCTGAATTTCGCGAAAAACGGGCTTGACCCCATGATTTCAAAAATATATAGCGCATTGAATCCGGACGGCTATTTCATCAGCCTCCACGATGGGATTACAAATGAAATGACACAGCCTGATGTCGTTCTCACATGGCTTGCCACCCTAATGAGCACAGGATGGGATTGCCGTTTTGAGCAGGGAGAGATCGCCGGGGCCATGCTTCGCTGCGGATTCCGCCATGTGCACTCAACCCCGTTCGCCACTCCGATGGGCGCTCTTTGCCTCGATATCGCGCGCAAGTAAATTAGATTGCAGTTTGCTTTGGATATAAATCGTGATGATTCAACATTTAAGCTCGTTTGATTTGATAGTTGGGGAGAAAGCTCATGCCAGAATTGACAACCGTATCCGAAACATTATATGTGCCACTGCTTGGGCGTATATATGCCTCAACGTTTCACCCGGACATTCTGTACGACAAAAAAGCTCTTGAAATCAAAGAGAAACTCCCGGTGGTAATTCGCGAAATGCCTGGTCAAACGGAATACACACTACTTGCCAGCGCGGTTCGTTCCACAAACGTTGACCATTATGTTCAGGCATTTTTACAAACCACTCCTCATGGCGTGATTGTCAATGCAGGTTGTGGCCTTGAGTCGCTGTATGACCGTAATGACAATGGCAAGGCGCAATGGTTTGAACTTGATTTGCCGAATGTACTGGAGCATAGAAGGGAATATTTTCACGAAAATGTGCGGGACCATTTTCTTCCTTTTTCGATGTTTGATTATGCTTGGGTCGACGAGGTGAGGACAATCGCGAAAGGGCCGGTGTTGATTGTCGCTTCTGGTCTGTTTTACTATTTCGAAAAGGACAGGATAATTGATTTTATAGAACATCTTTCCGGATTTGATTCAGCACAGCTAGTTTTCGACGCGGTCTCTTCTTCCGGTATAAAACGCTCCAGACAGTATATGAAAAAGATGGGCAAGCAGGACGCAGAGATGTTCTTCTCGGTTGACAGCGCATTAGACTTTGCATGAAATTTCAGTACTGACGTTTCTGTGATGGAGGAACGGAGATTCTATAGCTTGATCAAGTTTGATTCCAAAATTTCATTGGCCACAAGATTTAAAATGCGCCTTTCGGATTTGTTCTTCATGGTGAAGATGATTCACATGAAAGTAATGTGAACTGGCCATGGAGGGATCAATCCTCGAATAATATAAACTTACAGTAATCGTTCACGCAGAATAATCAGACAAGCAGGGAAGGTAGCGGAAGAGCAGAGGTTGAGGCGGAGATAGAATTGAGGATGAAGTCGAAGGGGGAGCGGTGTTGGATGGAACAGGTGGCGAGGACTGTCCAGATGCGTTCGCACCAGTGTTGTCCTGTAGCGCCGCGGGTGCCTTGTGTGATGCGGCGGTCGATGACGGAGTGGCCGGATGGTTTGTTCGGCGATGTTGTTTGTGGGGCCGATACCGGGGGTGTCGATGAATGTGAAGTAGCTTTGTCCGTTTTTGGTGAAGCGGCGGGCGAGGTTTCGGGGGTGTTTGTTGGGTGGCACGCCTGTTGTGGCGGCTGTGAGGATGCGCTCGCGGATGTGGGCAAGGACAGCGCGTTGTGCGCACTTCACGCATCGGTAGGCCACGCCGCGGTGCTCTGTCACAATGATGGGCTGCGGCACAAACTCAACCTGCTGAACGACACGCGCTGCCACACCCTCCGCCGTTTCGACCGCTCCGCCGCACACCGGGCATTCGCTCATCCCATACGTGCGCACCTCGTCGATCTCGTCCGGCCCGAACTCCACTCGCACACAACGCCAGTTCCATCCCCCCCTGCCGCCTCCCGGCTTTACAATGTCGCTCGACGGCGGCTTCGATGAATTCCCGGAATTCTTGCCAAGTCGCGCCACCATGTCTTCCAACCTCGCCACGTCCTCACTCAGCCGCTTTTCGATCACCCGGCTCGACGGGCAGCCCCGCCTTGTTTTTACGTATTGCAACGGATTTGTATAAAGCAATTGTTAGCGGTTCAGACTATCCTTACATACAAAAAAAGGGGCCTTTTGAAGACCCCTTTTAATTTGTTGAGTATGCTTTGGGTTTGTGATGCTTAATACATGCCGCCCATGCCGCCGCCGTGAGGCATTGCCGGGGCTTTGTCTTTTTCGGGGATGTCTGCGATGAGACATTCGGTCGTGAGGAGCATGGAAGCGATCGAAGCTGCGTTTTCGAGGGCCGAGCGGGTGACTTTCGCGGGGTCGACGATGCCAGCTTTGATCATGTCTTCGATTTTGTTGCTTGTGACGTTATAGCCGTGGTTCTTTTTTGCTTTGCGGACTTCTTCGATGATGACGGCACCTTCGAAGCCTGCGTTGGTGACGATCTGGCGCAGGGGGGCTTCGAGTGCTTTGCGGATGATGGCGATACCGATAACTTCATCGGGGTCTTCGGATGTGACGTTGTCGAGGACCTTGATGCAGGAGACGAGAGCTGTGCCGCCGCCGGGGACGATGCCTTCTTCTACTGCTGCGCGGGTGGCGCTGAGGGCATCTTCGATGCGGTGTTTTTTCTCTTTGAGTTCGGTTTCGGTGGCTGCTCCGACTTTGATTACTGCTACGCCGCCGGCGAGTTTCGCGAGACGTTCCTGGAGTTTTTCGCGGTCGTAATCGCTGTCGCTTTCGTCGATTTGCTTTTTGATCTGGACGATGCGGCCCTTGATGGCGTCGCGTGTGCCTTTGCCTTCGACGATGGTGGTATTTTCTTTTGTTACGCGGACTTTTTTGGCTTGCCCGAGCTGTCCTATCTCGATGCTTTCGAGTTTGATACCGAGGTCTTCGGAGATGAACTGACCGGCTGTGAGGACGGCAATGTCTTCCATCATTGCCTTGCGGCGGTCGCCGAATCCGGGGGATTTGACGGCTACGCAGCGGATGGTGCCGCGAAGGTTGTTGACAACGAGGGTTGCGAGTGCTTCGCCTTCGACTTCTTCGCAAAGAAGGACGATCGGGCGTCCGGCCTGGGCGACTTTTTCGAGGATCGGAACAATGTCTTTAACGGCGGAGATTTTCTTCTCATAAAGGAGGAAATACGGGTCGTCGAGTTCGACTACCATGTTTTCCTTGTCGGTGACGAAGTAGGGTGAGAGGTAGCCTTTGTCGAACTGCATGCCTTCGACGACTTCGAGGGTGGTCTCTGTGCCTTTGGCTTCTTCGACAGTGATGACGCCGTCTTTGCCGACCTTGTCCATGGAGTCGGCGATAAGCGAGCCGATTTCGTCGTCATTGCCGGAAATGGCTGCGACCTGATGGATTTCGGTTTTTTCTTTTACTGGTGTTGCGATGGATTTGATCTGAGCTACGACTGCTGAGGCTGCTTTTTTGATGCCGTTTTTCACGAGCATGGGGTTTGCGCCAGCGGCTACGTTTTTGAGGCCTTCTCGTACCATGGCCTGTGCGAGTACGGTGGCTGTGGTGGTGCCGTCCCCGGCTACGTCGTTGGTCTGGCTGGCGACTTCTTTGATAAGTTGTGCACCCATGTTTTCGAATGGGTCGGTGAGTTCGATTTCTTTGGCGATTGTGACGCCGTCATTGGTGATGGTGGGTGATCCCCATTTTTTTTCGAGGACTACATTGCGGCCTTTCGGGCCAAGTGTGATGCGGACTGCATCAGCAACTGCGTTGACGCCTTTTTCCAGCGAACGTCTTGCTTCTTCGTCGAATGCGAGCTGTTTTGCCATAGTGGTTATCCCTCCCGTTTATTTTACAACCTTTGCGAGGATGTCGTCTTCGGAGACGATGATGTACTCTTTGCCATCAACTTTAATTTCCGTGCCGCCCCATTTGGATGTGAGCACGATGTCGCCTTCTGCTACGTTCATGGCAACTATTTTGCCTGTGTCGTCTTTCTTGCCAGGGCCTACTGCGACGACTTTTGCTTCCTGCGGTTTCTCTTTGGCTGAATCGGGCAGGAAAATACCGCCTGCTGTCTTCTGGACTTCACTCTCGAATCTTTCGAGGAGTACGCGGTCGCCTAATGGTTGGATCTTCATAGTGAGTGTTCCTCCTTTCAGTGTATAGAAAATTAGCACTCAAATGCTTCAAGTGCTAATAATTATAGCGGATTTTCGACTTTATGCAAATCGAGGAATTTGTTGTTATGAACCATTATTTGGAATATTGCCAATGAATTTCAAAATAATCAGCAAATAATACTTATTAAGCCAATTATCTTAGAATAACTCTCGATTTCGCCATGTCTGACAACAATGATGTCAAATAATCTGGTGGAATTTGTGAGGCGATAGCGGTTTTCGGGTTGTACCGGAGGGTTATCATTCAGCTCAAATCCTTCAACATGGGCGGGATACAATGATATCCCTTGTCAAGCGATATTCTGATGATAATCCTGTTCACAATGTGAACTTCTGAATTTCAGAGAAAAACCGGAAGGTCTCTCCAGCATCTTCATTCATATATATGTATGGTGGATATATATCCAATGCTTTCGATTGTTATGAGTTTTGACTTATCGGCTTATTGCCTCTACCAAACGCTTGACTGTTCTGCGGAGTAGCCGAGATGCGCCCCCTGTCAGTGAGCGACGCTTTGAAATGAATTCTCTATCTCGAAGCGCTCTGGATGATGATCTGCTGCGCATAGTGAGAGACGCTACGCCACGGTTCCGCATCGAAACGACAGGACACCGACCATTGCACGCGTGCCACAATTCCAACCACATAGCCACGGGCTCGCGCCCAATATGTGCCAGATATTTCTGAAAAAAGGATATCGGGAAGGCGGGATTCGAACCCGCGGCCTCATGCTCCCAAAGCATGCGCGCTAACCGGACTGTGCTACTTCCCGTTGATCAACGATATTTTACGATCGAATAACGCTTTTGTGAAGACTTTCGGCAATATTCAGAAAAACACCCCCGTCGCAAGCAGTTGGAATCCAGTCTCAAAAGGATTGGTTCGCAACCCATTCTTGCCTCATCTGAAACGCAGATATAATATCACGGCATGTTTTTTCAGAAAATCATTGACAGTGTCCGCTTGGGGAGTAAAATAAGGGCAATATTATTATTCGGAATGTGGCTGGCTTCCACAATTTGCTCTGGCTGTCCCGGAATGGGAAGACAGATGTCCTCGCAGGTAAAACAATCACAACACTTACATAGCTATGCTATTATATTGCCGTATATTGCGGTATCGTTTGAACGTATGATATGTGCGCGATAACGGGAGGAAATACGTTGAAGGTAACGACTACGCATTTCGGTGAACTGGACGTGGCAGAGGAAGAACTCCTCGAATTGTCATCGCCGCTGCCAGGATTTCCCGAAACCAAGCGGGTATTCATCATCAAGAAAGACACCATCAGGCCTTTCCAGTGGCTACAGTCCCTCGAAGAGGCAGGAGTAACGTTCGTTGTGGTCGAACCTCACAATTTCTTCCATGACTATCTACCCGAGCTTCACCCCTACGACGCAAGGGAGATCGGTGCGCAGAAGGCCGAGGACATCATTGTATTCGCGATATGCGTGCTGCCTGAAGACATGACAAAAATGACGGCGAACCTCAGAGGACCGCTGATAGTCAACTTGGACAAGAGGAAACTCAAACAGGTCTTTCTGGACACGGATAAATGGAGTGTCCGCGAATCGATCCTCGAAGGGATCAAACGAAAAGAACTCGCCATGCTGCAAAGCAGCAGCAACGCGGAAGAGAAGAGCAGCACGGTCTGAAAGCTGTGACGGCTATCAGACCGGGAGGGCAAGACAATGCTGGTATTGTCCAGAAAAATCGAAGAAAGCATAATGGTCGGCGATGACATAGAGATCAAGATCATCGCGGTCCATGGCGATACAGTAAAACTCGGGATCACGGCTCCCAAGATGATCCCCGTGCACCGCAAGGAAATTTACGAAGAGATTAAAAAGGAAAATCTGCGAGCCGTGTCTGCCATCGGAAGAATAGAGGGGTTCGATATGTTCAAAAATGTCCTCTCGGCTACCGATGGCGAAAAAGACACAAAATAGCATGCAACGTGGCATCGATGCCAATGTATCTTGAAACAAATAATATCTGTAATCAGTGAAATATCATCAGTCATTTGCGGATTGCTCCAAATTGTTACGACAAGCAAAACCGCGACAATGTACCCGTCGGCTAACGGGACAGACTTACAGATACCTTCATCGGTCAGAAACATCCATCTGAGCACAAAACAATACTATTCAGAGGATGCCGGGAGCAACGGAGAAGCTCCCATACGCGGAATATCCTTACCGGCTTTGGATATCTGCGAAAATCAGGAGGAATAACCATGTCAATCACGGAAATCAACAGACAGTCCGCCATGCCGCGTGAAAACACCGGCGCTATCGTAGGCGGGACAATCGCAGCCGCTGACTTTATAGCAAAGCTCCAGCCGGCTCTCCACCCGAGTCATCAGATAATCACTCCCATAATAGAGCCAAGAGTCAGGCTCCTGAGTATCAGCGTGTAATATTTGCAACCAAAGCGCGGCATTACGCATACGCGTTGCCGTGCTTTGTGGCTGGCAAGGTAATTTCGCGCCGATACGGAGGTGTCTCTTCCCTTTGCGCAACCCACCCAGCCCTGTATACAGTCATAGAGGTTAGGATAACCTCAATCACACATTTGCCCATCACGATTATGGGCAAAACACCAGGGAGGAAGTACCATGTCAATCACATCAATTCTCACAAACGCAGAAGCAATCTCCGCAAGAGTATCGATCCAGAAACTCTCATCAGACATCGCAAAAGCGACAAGCCACATTTCCTCAGGCAGCAGACTCACAAGCGCCGCTGACGATCCGACCTCGATTTCCCTCTACAACACATCGAAAGCCGCACTCTCAGGAGCACGCGGATTTCAGCAGAACGTACAGGAAGGCATTTCCGTCCTCCAGACCGTAGACTCATACGCCGGTCAGTTCATGGACAAAATGCTCGCAGCCCGCGACGTGGCAGTAAGATATGCAAACAGCCCACTCATGGACACCGCCACGGCCACGGCCCTCGCAGCCGAATACGCTTCGATCCTCGCTGACGCGACAGCCATGTCAACAGGTGTCGAATACAATGACAAGCTCATCATGGGCGACACCCTCGCAAGCGATGCTACCCTCATGGTCATCCAGACCGGCGCGCTCGCCACTGACGACTATGACATCACCTACGAAGGCACCGATACGGCCATCATCGGCGGTTCATGGGCACAGGCTACTCTCGCCTCCGTCGCAGATGCAACCACTGCCATCGGCGAACTCGACACATCCATCGCCGACTGGGCCGGCAACATGGCCTCCATCGGCTCGAAAATCAACCATCTCCAGTCAAAGCTGTCAGAACTCCAGTCCGTCGAAGTCAACCTCACATCCGTCGTATCGGCTGTGGGTGACGCCGACATGGCTTATGAAATCACCGAATACACACGCATGCAGGTCATTGCCAATGCGGCGACTTCGATCCTCGCACAGGCAAACATGCAGCCGGCAAGCATCGTGAACGCACTTCTCGGATAAGGCTTTCCTCTCTAGGGTGATCAATATTATCAATACCCGCAACTTACTACTAATCATCGCGGGCAGGAGAAATTCAGGCCCCGTCACACTGGCGGGGCCTTTCCTTATTTCCCTGGCACTACCTTATTGCGCGACATATTTACTCTTTGCAAAAAACGCTTAAAATGATAATGTGACATATCGGATGGCTCGACTTGACCCACGACACACAGGATTTGTTATCTCCTGTGATCAAGTCGCCCGGCCACTCCACAGGACACTGCCTACAGGAGATCAAAAATGGACCGGCTTCACTGGGAAATCTATATCCGCGACGAGGAAGGCTTTTCACATTTTATCGAAGAATCCGTCAGCTTTATGCACATATACCTCGGAGATGTCCGCGAAGCGGTCGCTCACTCCGACGAAATAAGCAAATTCGGCAGAGTCATCTACAACGAATCAGCATGGGACACCGAAAAATTCAAGGAAATCAAAGAGGAAATCACTCAACCCACACACTACGACGTCATCAAGGAAGTACTCCTCCGCATCGAAAAATATTCTTGTGAAAAAGTCGACCTCGGCTATCTCGGCCGCTGGCGCAACCCATACCAGATCGCCGAAACCCGTCTGCCCACCGGCATCACATTCACCTACGAACTCCTCGAAGATGGTCTGATCAAGCTCCACGGCAATTTCTTCGGTCCCGAGCACTGGTTCAACATCCAGTGCAAACCCCTCTTCAAAACCGATCCGATTGTCATGAAAGAACCCAATGGCTCCTGGAACATGAACCCCGTCGGCCTCATCTCCCCAAAAGCTGAAAAAGCCACGGCAAACCGCCGCGCGATGTTCAGTCTCTTCACCGATTTCATCAACCAGTTCACACCACTTTTCTCATCACTCTCGCTCTCTCAAATGTTCTTCACCGAGTCGACAAACACGGCATATCTCGTCGAACCCTCGGCAAAAACGAAGGCGGAACTGCTGCCGATAATATTTTGCTTCACCCAGACTCCCTTCAGCGTTTTCTACAGCGACTCCGAAGAAGTCTCCATCAATGCTTACAAGACAACTCAGGTCAGCGGTCACAAGGTCTATTTCGAACCGAAACATTTCGATTTCCTCTGATCCCGCATCTATCGCGACCATTGTCAATCCATGCGCTTCAGATACGTCAGACATCCGGATTGGCGCTATTGTCTCATCTGACTGAAAAAAACGAGATTATAAATACCCGATTAATTATTATCCGAAACTTTTTTTTCCTGTAAACTGATATTATAATCGTGATAGTCTTTTTTGCGGCCGTCACCAAGACGCGTGATCACGACAAAACATATCAGCATTCGATTCAGTCATTGAAACCGAGGTAAAAAATGGACTCAGCAAAAGCGCAGAGAGTATTTCAAAAAATACACGAGTTGCCAACTCTACCGATCATTCTCGGCAGCATAATGCAGGTCATGCAGGACCCGCGATCTTCAGCCGCCGATCTCGAGCGTGTGATATCTAATGACCCGTCCATCACCACCAAGGTGCTGAGACTTGCAAACTCGGCGTTTTTCGGCCAGCCCAAAAGGGTCGACAGCCTCAAACAGGCTATCGTGCTGCTGGGATTCAACGCCACGGCAAATCTGGCGATGAGCGTTACCCTTATCAAGACATTCTCCAACGGCCAGGGACTTTCGGGGCTTTACGTCAATTCGTTCTGGCAGCACTGCATAGCCACTTCGATCATCGCGCGGCGCATCATCCGCACAGTTATGCCATCGCTGTCCGAACAGGCATTCACTGCCGGCCTGCTCCACGACCTTGGCGTCATTCTCTTCGACCAGAAACTTCAGATGGAATATTCCCCGGTATTTCAGGTGGTGAAAAAAGACAAGATTTTCCTCGCCCAGGCTGAAATGCAGGAACTGGGATTCAACCACTGTGAAACTGGCCGCATCATCGGTCGAAAATATAATCTGCCATCGACTCTAATCAATGCCATCACCAATCACCACGGCCCCATCGAATCATTCTATCCGATCACATGCGCCGTCCACATCGCAAATATCGGGGCAAAAATACTCGGCTACGGCTACAGCGGCGACGAAAGCCTGTACCAGCCGATCCACATCAGTCAGATCGCCCGTGAAACCATGAAACTCGATCCGGAATTTCCACGCAACATCGAACCGCTCATCAAGGCCGATATGGCGGCATCAGGCGAAATCATCGCCGCCCTGACCCGATGATTTTCTCTTGCCGATTCCCCCTGAAACCCGTTCCCTTCATCGAGCGGGTTTTTGTTTTTGTGCTCCTTTCATCCTATAATATCGCGAAGGTGTCGGCATCTGCTTGGCGGCGCCACATCAAGACTGAGGCGAGATATACTTGAGACCTTTCAAACAGAAGTACATTACAAAAAAAGCTTTCTTCAGGACATCGTTTGCCGCGATTACTGCCGCTTTCGCTCTGACCGATTTACTGTCAAAAGCCCTTGTCCGCAGACTCGCCGTGCCATCGCCAGACACAGTGTTGCCCCTGCTGCCGGTACTTGACATCGTCCACTCGCTCAATACGGGAGTCGCTTTCAGCATGTTCGACTCCCTCCCCAGGATGATCGTCGCTCTCCCGAATGTTATACTGGTCGCCATAATGCTGTTCCTCATCAGAAATAACGACAGATTCGACACCGAATCCGTAGCTGTATCGCTCCTTGCCGGCGGAGCGCTCGGCAATCTTTACGAACGCGTCTTTTCGACCGGAGTCTTCGATTTCGTCCGCCTGCACATCGGCAGATACTCATGGCCTGATTTCAATCTCGCTGATGTCTACATAGTCGCCGGAGCGGCACTTTTCGCCATCGCAACCCTCCGCGCACTACCCGCAGAATCTTCAAAAAATGAAGAGACCTCCATCAAGCGCAAACAATCACCACGGCAAAAACAACGAGAAAAATGACCCCCGGCCTCGCGCACTCGACCACACACTTTTCCTGAAAGGAACCGGGCAGCCTGACAAGCCCCGAAACATTATATCGATAATGAAAGAAAATCTGATCATCATACCACTCGACAGCCGCCCCGTTAACACCCGGCTACCTGTCGCAGTAGCCGCCACAGCGGGATTCCGCACCCTGCTGCCTCCCATCGAACTCCTCGGCAGATTCAGACAGGCCGCTGACATCGGGGCGATCATCGAATGGCTCATCGAAGCACTCCAGCGACGCCGATATCCTATTGACATAATCATTTCCGCCGATATGATCGCATACGGGGGCCTCGTGCAGTCACGCAAGCCCCAGATCAAATTTGCATCCGCTGCCGCCCGCATCGACTCAGTTCTCGATATCACTTCATCCACCACGAATGCCAAAACATACATATTCAGCACTATCCTTCGCGATTCGGTCACGGCTACCGACGAAAAAACACTCGCCCTGTGGCTGCAACGCATGGGTGACCCCGACCAGCCGTCCGACCCTGTCCGCGAACGCAATCACGCTCTCAATCTCCATCTCATCGAACAACTTGCCGCCGGCAGATTCGATTTCCTGCTCACCGGCAAGGAAGATACCGCTGCTGGCAATCCCTTTGCTGGCGAAATCATGGCGCTACGCGACAAAGGGGCTTCGCTTGGCGACAGGTTCCACCTTACCGCTGGCACTGACGAGCTTTGCGCACTCTGCGCCGCTCGTGCCGCCGCCACCAACGCCGGAAAACATTTTTCGGTCTTTATCGACGCTGATGCCGCTGCACTTTCGGACATACGTCCGTACGAGCCCATCCCTCTGGGTGAAAATATCACGGCTCAGGCACAATCCGTCTCCTGCACTGCCGTCACATCTCCCGAAGCAGCCGATTTTATCATCATGCCATTCAGCGGCAGTGGTGGAGATATTTTCCTCGACCAGATAAAAGCTTCACCAGCACCCGCCCCTGCCCCTCCGCCTGAAGTTCTGGATAAATTCCTTTCCAGACTCACGGAACATATCGACGCCGGCCGGGCTGTCTCAATCCCCGACATCTGGCACAGCAACGCGGCATGTCCACAGTTCATCGATGCCCTTCTCGATCGCAAGATATTCTATCGTCTACTCTCGTATGCCGGGTGGAACACCGCAGGCAACTCCACCGGCACAGTCATTGCCCACTCAGCCGCCACGCTCTGCGGCGGTGCATGGGACGCCAGAAGGGCCTCCGCCGCAATCCGATATCTTACGTGGCGGCTTGCCGATGATCATCTGTTTGCCAACATGGCGCGCGATGAAGTCGCGCGCGCCATCGACGGACACCTCGCTTTTGAAAACCCGCGCAGCGCCGACGCCATTCTTTTCAGGCGCATGTTCGCCATTACCGATTCTTTCTCGAAAAGAGTATCCGGAACACGTTTCTCACTTACTCCCTCCGGCAACTTTTCGACGACTGTTTCGGATATGATCCTCAAAAAGGCCGTCTTCCCGTGGCGCCGTCTTTTCGAAGCGGATGTCGAACTCAACATCAGTTGCAAAGTGACCGAAAATGCCATTTCAAATGATTGAACACACAGCCGACACGGGCATCAGAGTCACGGCCAGGTGTAAGGAACAACTGTTCGCCGACGCCGCTCATGGTATGTTTGCCGTCATTGGCTCTGTCCCCGAAGGCCTGGTTGCGACGCATTCTATATCATTGTCAGCCGATTCTCCCGAGGGGCTGATTGTCGACTGGCTGTCGCGTCTGCTGCATCTCTTTGAAACACGTAATTTTTTTTTCACATCTACCAGTCAAATATATCTCATCGACGACTCTATCGAAGCCACTGTCGAAGGCGTGCAATTCTCACGGATCGACGAAGCCACGGAAATCAAGGCTGTCACCTATCACATGTTGGAAATCATCCGGGACGGGCATCAATTATCGACAACAGTCTATTTCGATCTCTAAGGGTTTGGAAGAAAATAAACATAGCAAAATTGTGCCGGATTTTTGGCCGTAATCAAGGCGCTTGCGAAGGAGCATACCTAAAGGTATG
>CAZQSL010000064.1:0-19843 GCA_964595945.1 uncultured bacterium | reverse complement strand
GCTGAGCAGCACCGGGCCGGCGGAATCGGTGATCGTGCCGCCAGCGAGTGTGATGGCGCCGCCCGCGTTGTTGAATGTAATATCGGCATCCGCGCCCGACATGGCGAGCGCGCCGGTCATCGTGTCGCCTATCTTCTGCACATAGAGGGTATTGAGAGACGATGTATCCATACCTATAGTGATAGTATTCGCACCATCGTTGGGAGTGATCGAAACACCGGAGTCAGCCACGAGATCAATGTTGCCACCATCATTGGAAACACCATCGATACTACTGACAACATTGACCGAAAGATGGTTTGCGGAAAGACTGTTTTCAGGGACGGTGAGTGCATAAGTGATGCCTGTCAACCGCTGACGCGGAGTGTAGTCAGTACCGCCGATGGTAACTTGCAGATAGCAGTCTTGATTCCAGTTGACGCTGCTCAGGGCAGTAGTTTCGCCGAGCAGCACGCTGAACATACCATCCTGCAGCGCTACATTGTTGTGAGTCTCAGGCCCCCACAAGGATGCCCCGCCGCTGTCCGCGTCGAATATCTGGAAGACCACAGTGTAGTTCCCATCTGCCAGCGGCACGCCGTTGGCATTGGTGAGCCTTCCCTGATAATTTAGTCTTTGAGCAAAATCCGCTTTTGCTTCAAAGGCCACAAATGACACTGCCAGCACAATCAGTGCAGCCGTCAGAGCCCTAAACTTGTTTGTGAGTGTCAACATGGTTCACATCCCAATGTATGCTGTGTGGCAGATTGTTCGAGGTCTGCCTTTCCCCTGTCTTGCTTTCAGCGGCTAATATTAATATATTATCCCTGATTCCATTGTATTCCTGCCAAGACTTATGTCAACAACAATTTTTCCGGACATTTTTTTCCACCGCCGTCGTACAGTCTCTCAAAATACCGTCATTTATAGTATTCCCACTTTTTCACATTATCAAAAACAATGAAAAAACTGATCGCTACTATCCCCGCAGCACTCCCCGAAAATGGACAAACAATCCCGGCATCCCGCCCCCGGCATCGACACATCCCCTCATGGCATTGTCGAGCATTGGCATGACTGCCAGCACGGCTGCATCACATATCGCCAAATCAAGCCGTTTTTTGATGAATGTCAAATTATCGCAATAAAACGTCTCTCCCGCGCGTGCCCTCCGCTGTCACATATACTTCAAGTCCTGAGATATAACCCCCACCACAACTCCACCGTGCTACCCCCCGCCATAACATATATGTAATATGGCGTGCTTCTCGATATCAGGTTTTTCCCATCAGCAGCTTTCAACGACGACCACGAAAGCCCCTGTGTAAAAAAGATAACCAGAAACATTCGCTGTAGCTGGAGTTACAATGGCTCATATATGATTGTTGTAGAACAATACATATATTACCAGGCAACATACTGATAGGAAATATGGCAGAAGTGAAAACGCAGATTGAAATACAGGATTCTTCGCTCCGCTCAGAATGATGGGAGTTTCAAAGCAGAGGAAGATATCCCATATATTCCCTGACGAAGCATGCGATCCCGCTCTGTCATTCTGAGCGAAGCGAAGAATCTTGAGTAGTGAGAAAACAAACCCATCAGCCTGTTTCATATCACTTCCATAAGCGCAAATTGATATCAAGCTTTCATCCCGGCGTCGCCAGATGATCAAAGGGGCATAATCGTTTGGCGAGCCCCCCTCGAACCTGCCGGTTTTCAAAAGAAACAGCATTGAACTTAAGTGGTGAAATTGGGTTAAGGGCTTGTCACAAAATAACCTTATAGCAAAATGCTTTCAAAAGAGTAAAATGCGCGGAGGAAACTTTTTGCAAAAAGTTTCCTCCACACCTCTTTCAAAAACTCTCATCGCTTATAACACTTCCCGTTTGTACCGTTTTCATATTACTTGTATGAACGCAACTTGGTATAAGCAAGATTGCGGCGGATTTTTGGCCGTAATCAAGGCGCTTGCGAAGGAACATGCCAAAAGTATGTAACTGAGCAGGCAACACGGAAGACGGAAAAAAAAGACAAGCAAGATGACAAGGTTATTTTGCGACAAGCCCTAAGTATAGTTAAATATATGGAAAGCACCAGACAAGGCGTTGCAGACAAGTAGTCAATTCTTGGTCTGAAGGAAGATCGAAGCGCGGTCAAGACCTTCGAGGAGGTATCCTTCGAGTGATACGAGGACATCTTGAGTGATACCGACCTCGGTCCATACGTTGTCAGGGATCACATCGATAAATTTGTTGCCGCTGCTGCCGATTTCCATTTGTTTGACAAATATGTTGGAGATGAAGACCGAATAGACGATTCTGCGATTTTCTTCGGTAACTTTTTCAATATTGTGATGAAATGCCATGGATTCCATCAGGGCGTTCTGGAGATTCCATTTTTTACCAAGAAGTTCGCCCACTTCGCCATGGTTGATGCCGAAGATAGCGCTTTCGTAGAGATGGAGTGGTTTCTGGGAGGCAGAAGCGGCTTCGACGATCTTCTGGTAGCCGACTGGATTGAGGCTGTTGAGTATGATTTTGCCGATGTCGTGCATCATGCCGGCTAGGAAATAGTCTTCCACGAAATTCTTATGAATGCCGATCTTGCGGGCGATGAGTTTTGCGCAGACACCGGTAGCGAGCAGATGTCGCCAGAATTCATCCATATTGAGACCAGTGTTGTCCTTGACCGTCATGGCTTCGACGGCGGCCGTACTGAGTGCGAGGTTTTTAATGGTATTAAGTCCGAGCATGACAATGGCGCGGACGGTGGAAGTGACTTTTTCGGTAAATCCGAAGTAGGCGGAGTTGACGAGTTTGAGCACTTTTGCGGCAAGTACCGGGTCGACGGTGATGACCTTGTTGAGATCGTTGGCCGAGGATGTAGGGTCGTTGGCCACCTGAATGATCTTGGCGACTGTGGGTGACAGGCTCGGCATTTTTTCGATCTGCCGAAGAACGAGTGCCGCTTTTTGTGCGTCCATCAGGTATGGTCTCCTGAAAAGGGAATCTATAGTATGTATCTGCTCAAGTCAATGTCCTGCATCACATCGTGCAGTTTTTTCCTGACATAAGGACTGTCGATGACAAAGCTGCCCGACAGTTCGTCAGGGGCTTGGAAGGAAACATCTTCGAGCACTTTTTCGAGGATGGTATGGAGCCTGCGCGCGCCGATATTTTCCGTCTGGGAATTGACGCGTGAGGCGGTGGCGGCGATTTCCGTGATGCCGTCGGTAGTGAATGCAAGATCGACACCGTCCGCGCCGAGCAATGCTTCGTACTGGCGCGTGAGAGCATTGCGGGGTTCGGTGAGGATGCGTTTGAAATCATCTTCGGTGAGGCTGTCGAGTTCGACTCGGAGCGGCAACCGGCCCTGGAGTTCCGGTATGAGGTCTGAGGGTTTGCTTATGGAAAAAGCGCCGGCGGCTATGAAAAGGACATGGTCGGTCCTGACCGGGCCATACTTTGTCATGACAGTACAACCTTCGACAATGGGAAGGATATCGCGCTGGACGCCTTCGCGTGAAACATCCTGTCCTCCGCCCCTGCCCTCGCGTACCGCGATCTTGTCGATTTCATCAATGAATATTATCCCTGACTGTTCCGCGAGCAAAACAGCCTCACTTTTGACTGCGTCTTCGTCGATCAGTTTCGCTGACTCCTGCGGCAGCAGCATTTTGCGTGCTTCGCCGATGGTCACTTTTCGTTTTTTAGTTTTGCCTGGCATGATGTTGCCGAGCATATTCTGGAGGTTGACACCCATTTCTTCCATACCTGAATTGGAGAAAATTTCGAGCATCTGGGGCTGATGATCAGAAATCTCGACTTCAATGATATGGTCATCGAGATCACCGCGTTCGATGCGGCGGCGAAGGGATTTGCGCATACGTTCGATCTGGGTGAGTTCCCTGCCGGGTTCGTCTCCGGCCTGTTCCGTGGATTCGGAGCCACCGAAAGAGAATTTTTTCGATGATGGAGTCGGAGGCTGCATGATATCGAGTATCTGGTCGATCACACTTGCTTCGGCTTTTGGGGCGACTTCTTCCTGCATCCTCTTGCGCACCATCCGGATGGCTGCTTCGATAAGGTCGCGTACCATGCTTTCGACATCGCGTCCTACATAGCCTACTTCCGTATACTTGGTGGCCTCCACTTTCACAAATGGCGCGTCAGTAAGCAGGGCGATGCGGCGGGCGATTTCAGTCTTGCCGACTCCGGTGGGGCCGATCATCAGAATATTTTTGGGAACAATTTCATTTTTAATATCGTCTGAGACGCGCATGCGGCGCAAGCGGTTGCGCAGAGCGACTGCGACGACGCGCTTTGCGCCAGCCTGTCCGATGATGTATTTGTCGAGTTCGGCCACGACCTGCCGTGGTGTAAGGTCAGAGACAGAATGTCCGGGCTTGACGATCACGGGATATAGTGTTTCATTGCCGGCACCGGGAGTGCCTGTTCCGGTGTTGTCCATAATTTATTCGATCACCTCGATAGTGAAATTGGTGTTGGTGTATATGCAGACAGATGAGGCGGCAGTGAGGGCCTCGCGAACTACCTCTTCTGATTTCAGGTCAGTGTTTTTGATAAGAGCCGCCGCAGCAGCCAGTGCCGGGACACCGCCAGAACCAATGGCCGCGACTGAGTTTTCCGGTTCTATCACTTCGCCATTGCCGGAAATCAGAAGTATCTGACTCTTATCGGCCACAATCAGCATGGCTTCGAGGCGACGCAGGTATTTATCCATGCGCCAGTCCCGGGCGAGTTCGGTCGCCGCACGCGCGAGATTCTTGTTGTGCTCATCGAGCTTGGTCTCAAAACGCTCAAGCAGAGTCATGGCATCAGCGACCGATCCGGCAAATCCTGCGGCCACCTTGCCGCCAGCCAGCCTGATCACCTTGCGCGCCGTGTTCTTCATCACACTGTTGCCGAGCGTTACCTGTCCGTCACCACCTATCGCAACTCGTCCGTCACGATTGACCGCGACTATGGTTGTGCCGTGCATATTATAATTGTCTGTTTCCATCCGCATATCCGGCCTGCTTCTTGATATGTTGCATCAACAGTGTATTATATACTACTTTGCTCCAAGTACAAAATGGGGACATGTGATATAAATCAATTACCGGCATCACCACATTATTCACATATATGTCATTCTGCACTTGTGTCACTCCTGCACGTGTTTTCTCCCCTGATACAATTTTTTCCTCATCTCGTTTCGGCCCTGGACTTGTTCAGTATTTTTCTCCAATTGCTAACTTCAATATAAGCCAATGTCCTCATAGTGACGAAGACTTGCCCCACACTCCCCACACGAGCGAGTGAGGCCTTATGCCATATAGACTTCTCCTCACTAATCTCAATGTCGATGTCATGCAATAATCAAGTCGCCGCTTCCCCGTATTCTCAAATATATACGACACCTCACCGCCCGCCCCAATTCACTACCGGCACCTCCAGGTGGTTAACATTATTAGCCGACTACTTTTTTTGTTTATGATTTAACAACACATGAATTTTCAGTGTCAGTACTGTCAAATAAACAAACGGAGGTTCGTTATGAAACGTTACAGAATCCACGCACTGGTTGCGATGCTCGCCATGGTGGTGTTGGCCACATCTCTGTACGCAGCGCCAAACGGAAAGAACAAGGTGAAGAATAAGAGCAAAACCGCTGCACGGCAGCAATGCCCTATGGCAATGGGAGCAGGCATGGGCATGGGCAACGGGATGGGAACAGGCATGGGCATGGGCATGGGAATGGGCCCGGCAATGATGATTGGCAGAATTTCCAAAAGTCCTGACTTTCAGAAGGAAACGGGCATATCCAAAGATCAGGTAAAAACTATCGACGACATCTGCGACAAGGCTTTCGATGTCGAAGGCGACATACGTGATGATATCCATGCCGCCATGGGCGAACTCTATGAAGCGATGACCGCTGACTCACCTGATAAGGGAAAGGCTGACGCGCTCGTCGCCAAGATTTCCCAACTTCAGGGCGATGCGCTCAGGATCAACACCAATCTGCTGTTCGACGTGAAAGCCGTTTTCACGGCTGACCAGTGGAATAAGGCACAGGCGTACATGGACAAGCGCAAGGACGAAATCAATGACCGTAGAGATCAGCGCAGAGACAGTCGAGGCGGCATGGGGTTTGGTATGGGAGGGCGCAATATGGCTCCCGGCCCCGGCAATCGCATGATGAATCAGGATGCCCCCGATGATGGACAGGCGTCAGAATGATTTCAATTCGGCAGGCACGCTTTTCCAAGCCTACTCAGGGCTTGGCGCTAAATATCTGTCGCATCTTGCTTGACATATTGCTCGACTTACATGTTGTTGCCCGGCTATGCGCTTATGGATATGATCCTTCTCAGGCTACTGTATAGGGATAACAATATGTACTATCTTGCGACTGGTATTACCTGCCAACCTCTTGGCGGTTTTCTCCGATACAGAGTTTTGCCCGGCTAATTGCAGCCGGGCATTTCTTTTTCTGATTATCCCTGAAACTCAGTTATGGGGATACAGCTTGTGATTGCTGAAAACACGATCATTTCACGATATATGTGGGGAGGAAAAGAAAAATCGGTGAGAGAACAAGGCAAGATTCTTCGCTTCGTTCAGAATGACACCATAAAAAGCAAGCAAAAAGAATGAACCCCGAATTCTATTGCAGAATCCGGGATGAATGCAGTCTGACAAAATCCACGCGCACTTTGAACTGATTCGCAAAATGCCTGTCATTCTGAGCGAAGCGAAAAATCCTGTCTTATTTTGTCCATCTGAGTTTCAGGGGTAATCAGGAAAACTAATCACCGAGGTTAATGAGAAAATGGCCAAGCGATTTCAGGGAATTTTTCAGCACATCGTCCGGTGGGAGCGTGATATTCAAATTCCGCGTGCCGGTAGCCGGGTCGGTAACAATCCTGGCGGAGCTTCTCGAAGTGTCAGGTGGCGCGCCGGACATCGCGGCGGTGAGTGCCACGAGGATGTCCTTGCCGATCCTGAAAAATGGCTCGAAATCGGCAGTAAGGCCGCCTGAAGCAGATGGTCCCGGCATTTCGCCGGGACCGGTGTGCATTTCCGGGTCCGCTGTAGCGATTTCAGTTGCCGTCTCCGGCATTATCGGGGTGTCCGCTCCGGCCATCTCATCGACAAGTTCACGGAAAACACTTCTGGATGACGTTTTGAAGTCAACCGCATCACAAGTGCCTTCGAACACACCCTCGAAGAGCGATTTCTTGTTTCCGAGGATATCGAGTATCCGCTCTTCGATGCTGTCGCGCGTGACGAGATTCACCACCTGCACGTTTCTCTCCTGGCCCATGCGATGGACGCGTCCGATGCGCTGTTCGAGTACGGCGGGATTCCACGGGATGTCCACATTGATGACAGCCGAGCCAGTCTGGAGGTTAAGGCCGACGCCTCCCGCGTCGCTACTGAGAAAAACACGGACATCATCCTCATCCCAGAATCTGCGGATGATCTCACCGCGTCGGGCGCTCGGGACTCCGCCGTGCAAATAGACATATTGCAGCCCCTCTTTCGCCACGACTTCCGCCACCTTGTCCAGCATACGTGTCCACTGACTGAATATAACCACTTTTCGATTTTGTTCCGACAATTCACGGATGATGCTCTTCAGTTCCTCCAGTTTTGGCGAGACATTTGACTCTTTGTCGTAGAGGAAAGTGGAGTCGCATATCATCCGCATATTGGCGAGCGCGCACATCAGGCGGCGATGGTCAAGCTCGGAAAGGAATCCGTAGCGTTTCCACCTGGCGACAATTCGCGCAACGATGTCCTGCTGCTCTGAATATGGCGCATATTGTTCCGGTGTCATGGGTACAAAGAAATTATTGTCCGTGCGTGCCGGCAATTGCTTCAGCACTTCGTTTTTTGAGCGTCGCAGCAGTATCGGCGACAGTTTGTCGCGGATGACGTCAAGGTCTTTGTAGCCGGTGATGCGCGACTTGCATTCCGGATCATAAACCGTATGGTCAGACAGGAATTTGAATGCCGGGCCGAGGCGGCGGTCGTCGACGTATTCCACGATGGAGAACAGTTCGTCAATCCGGTTTTCCATCGGCGTCCCCGTTAGGACTAACGCGTACGGACTCTTCAACTCTTTTATGCGTTGAGCGGTCTTTGTTTCCCAGTTCTTGATGCGCTGCGCTTCATCGAGAATGATCAACTCTGGCGCCCAGTCCATGATTTCCCCTACATCCATCCGGGCGCTTTCGTAAGTGGTGATGGCGAATCCCCTGAAGTCCGAGCGATACAGCCAGCGCCGGGTGGCGATGTTGCCTTCGACGACCGTGGGCAGGTGTTGCGTGAATTTTTCGATTTCGCGTTTCCATTGATACTTGAGCGAAGCCGGACAAATGACGAGGTGCTTTTCGATCCCTTTGGTCCTGATCAGTAATTGCGTCGCCCCGATGGCCTGAATGGTTTTGCCCAATCCCATGTCATCGCCGAGGATACACCGCCGGCGGCAGGCCGCGAAAATAATGCCTTCTTTCTGGTACCGGTAGAGTTTCGTCTTCAGGAGCCCCTTGCCGAAGGTACCTTTCTCAAGCTGTTCGCGATACTTTCTCTCTTCTCTCTCTCCCTGCTTGTGATCCAATTCCTTCTCGACATAGTCCAGGACATCTCTGTAGATGACAATGCGATCTTCAAGTCCCTCCACGCTTCGCATGAAAGCCGGGAATTGTTCCAGTTTGTTTTCACGCAAAATCCCCTCGGGGGTGAAGTACCTGCCCGCCAGTTTCTTCAACTTGCTGTCACTGTCCTCCGAGTAGGTTATCCGTACCGATAATTCTCTGGCATAATGCAGATAAATCTCGGTGATGCGAGGTACGAATACTCCTGCGAGGCGGCGTTTCGATACGGTTTTGGAAAGGTGCATGAGAACAGCTTCTATATGCTTGCAGGATCCGATAGTGTTTTTGCGAAAATCCGGGCAGGAACAGTAATTGTCACCCGGGGAAAATCCACGCACAGCCACCCTGTAGTCGCCGCCAGTAGCCGGATTAACCACATTGAATTCGCTGTACACGGTTTCTTTTCCCACGTTTTTTATCAGAAAATTTTCCTTCTGCGCCCTTTCGCGGCGAAGGGTCAACTGCTCTTCCATGAGGTTGGTCTGTTCCCTGATCATGTCGGCCTCTCCTTACAATTGCAATGGTGACAAAACAATGCCGGACTGCCATTCGTGCGAAAAACCTTTAATGTGTGGCATGATCGCACGTCAGGATAATTATATTGTGGAAATTTGGTATGTCAAAAGCGAGGATGGAGTCAAGCATCGGGTGAGTTTTACGGCCAAGCCGATTACGGGCTGGGGCGGGCTTGTGGTGATGGCAAGTGTTTTGGGAAGGCCGGTGTCAGGGATGTGGCGGAGAGGACATTCGGCGCTTTTGATAGCGAAATCTCAAAAATCGCTATATGCCGACACGCAACCTGCATGTCCCACAGCATGGACAAGGCATGTGGTCGTGCCACCCGTATCAGTGCGAAAAATCGCCGCGCCTGACCGGCTGTATGCTGTAGTGACCGTTTCGTGCGGGTGTCCGTATCGCGAGGGCCCGGCAGTCGAAATCACTGCGATCTGCGGAGCTGTCGCAGACACCCATCCCCTTGCGAGCGACCACCGGCTGCCGTGGTGAGGCACCTTGAGGAGTGACAGTCCGGCTACTTCGTCGAAGTGATGGCGGAGTATGTATTTTTCGGCTTCGGCGTCGATGTCGGCCGTGAGCAGCAACTTGCCCTTGCCAAATGTGACCGCCGCCACGAGACAAGTGGAGTTTGTGATATATCGTCCGGCAATTTGCCTGAGCATGTCTTGTGAAGGTGAGATGAACTTTACCCGGGCACCCGAATCAAAATCTATGACATAGCCTTCCCCAATGGTCTCGATGGCGACTCCGCGCCTGTGGGCGATGGATATGAGTTTCCGGAATTTTTCAGTCTGGGATTCATTGAGGGTAAAAGCGCCGGAATTGGCCTTCGCGACATTTTCACTCCTGCGGCATCTTTCGTCGCTGATGTCGGCACACACTGATGAAAACTCCGGGACACCTGCAAAGAGAGTCCCGACTTTTATATTGCCCAACACCCACAGCAGCCCATTCATGTGATCGGCATCGGGATGCGTGACCACAACGGAATCAAGACTGCGGATGCCGCGTCTGGCGAGCAGGCGTCCGACATCATATTTCCCGGGGTCATACTGTCCTGCCCTGTCTCCCCATGCGCCACCACCATCGACAAGCATCCGGTAGACGCCATACCCTCTTCGTACGGCAGGGATTTCGACGAGCGTGGCGTCACCCTCACCGACGTCGATGAATGTCGCACGAACGTCTCGCAGTGGCGGTTTGCACAATGGCGCCGCTATGAGTATGGCCCCGCAAAGCCCTGCGGCGAGGATGCCTCCCGTGATTTCGCCGTCGTTTCCCCGCTTTCCCTTATACAGCAGCCATGTGACGATGACCACCATGATCTCGAAAAGCACTATCCACCACAGATCGGGAGAAGCTGTTGGTATATTGGAATACTTCACTTGCGCAAAAAAATCCGTTGCCATGAGCATGAACCATGCGACACCCTGCGACGCGTATGCAAACACCCTGACAAGAGGCCCCGGGATCAGGCCCGCGATACACGTCAGGAGATCAAGAGGGTAGAGTGCCGCGGCGACCGGCACAATTATCAGATTGGAGACCGGAGCGATGATGTTTACCTGATTGAAGTGCCATGCGAGTATCGGATACAAGGGTAATTGGGCGGCAATTGCCATGATCATGCCCTGCATGATTTTGCGCAATCCTGGATGCTGCGGCAGATATTCGCTAAGCCTCGGATATATGAGCACCACTCCGGCACACGCAAAAAAGGAGAGTTGCGCGCTGAGCGAAAACACCACGGACGGGTCTATCGCCACCATCGCGAGCGCAGCGATGCAAAGGGAGACCCATGCAGCGTATTCCATGCCGGCAGAGAGTGTCGCGATAAATACAAATCCCATGATCGTCGCGCGAAGGATCGACGGCCCGCCGCCTGTCATGGCGAAATGCAGCAGCAATACCACAGTGACAAGCATTACTCCAAGCCAGGTCTTTTCTCGCCACAGGATACGCATGAACAATACCATGCCTATCAAAAACGTTACATTCATGCCTGAGACGACAAGCAAGTGCGCAAGCCCTGCTTTCTGGAAACTATCCACTATTTCGGGGTCAATCTCTGATGATTTTCCGAGCGCGAGACAGATCAAAACATCGCTGTAAGGCTTTCTCACGTTGGTGCGCAGTATTGTCTCAAACCGTTCGCGCACCCTGCCACCGATCGCCATGAGCGAATACGGACTCGCTTCTGCCGTTCTTCGCGGGAGCGCCGTTGCATTGAGCCGGGCCGAGACCCCTTCTATCCTGTTGCGCATATAGACACGGGGTTTGAGTTGTACCGATGGCGTCAGATACCCTCTGAACAGCCATCTTTCACCGACTCCGGGTGTGTCTCCAGATGCGAATCCGTCAATATATGTGTCGAACACGCCCCGCACTTTCAACTGCCCGCCCCATGGCGTCAGCACTGCTTCCGCCGCGGCAGTTATCTTTTTCGATCCTCCGTAAGAGTCTTCGGCTTTCATCACCCTTGCCGTCACCTGCACGAAATTGCGGCGGCTGCCTGCTGTCCGCACATAGGATTCGAGCGATGTGTTGTCGAGCAGATATCTATCGGCAGCCATGAGAAACGCAGATGTCAGCACGGCGAACAGCGTCAGCGCGGCCAGGTACTGCAATGTCGTTTTTTTTATCGACAATACGGTGCCCAGTCCAGCAGCACATGCGGCGACGAGCCATAATGCAGATGTCACTTTGACGTACTCGCCCAGGAGCACGCCCGCAATGAATGCAGCCGCAAGCACAGCCACTACCGGCGTGTCAGTTTCCCGGACACGGATGCTTTCGTGCGGCTCAGGCTCTTCACTGTTGATTCTGTTGTCCATAGGGTTATACTATTTCATGGTTAGCAGTAACGCAACTCAAAGGGTGAAACGACATGGCATACTACGACTATTGCTGCGACAGATGCAATATAAAATTCGAGATACAGGCATCGATGTCCGACGACCGCGAATGGGTGAAATGCCCCGAATGCAACGGCAAAAAAGTACGGCAGATTTTCGATGGCGTTTATATCCCGCAAAAGGCAAAAGCATGCAAATCCTCAGGAGCCGGTGGCGGGAATTCCTGTAGTTCATGCTCCGGGGGTTCGTGCAGTACTTGTGGACACTGATTTCTGTTTTTTTGCAATTTCCATCAGGCAGGCCCAATGAAAGAAGTCGAACACAGACTGCATGTTTTCGTCCATGTCAATTGCAACAACAATTGCCTGTTTTGTCTTGACCACTTCCGGCCTGGCGAACCCTTCGTCTACGAACCCGGCAAAAAAGCAGTGAACGACGAAGACGTAATTGGGCAGCTCGCCCGCTATCTGCCAACCACCAACAAAATGCTTTTCACTACCGGCGAACCCACGCTGCACCCCGGCCTGCCTCGCTTTGTCGCTATCGCCCGTGAGATGGGATACACCGAAATCGGGCTCATCACCAATGGCCGCATGCTGGCCTATTTGGACCTCTGCGAAAAGCTTTTCGCTGCCGGGCTCAACCGCATTTCCGTCTCCATACATGGTCATACGTCTGTCTTGCACGACTCCCACACACGGGCAAAAGGCAGCTTCGCTCAGGCCGTCGCCGGTATGCTCAACATACTTTCATTTCGTGGCAAACACATTTTTACCCTGAACACCTCCTCGACCATCACAAGTATGAATGTCGCACACCTGTATGACATGATCACATTTTTCCGCCGCTTCATCCACGACGGACAAATGATCCTCAATCCCACGATCCCCATTGGAGCGGCACTGAAATTTCCTCGCAAGGCACTCGTGCGCATCACCGATGTCGCCACTGCAATCAGGTCCGCAAAACAGCGCTTCACCGAGGAAGAAGGCGCCCCACCGCCCAACCTCATCGTCATGGATATGCCATACTGCATCATGCCCGCTGACCTGCCGACTCTTGCAGGCCGTGAACATATTGTCGGCGGCAAGGAATTCGAAGAAATCAACGAACACAATATCCCTGTCTGCACACGCACCAAGCGCCCCGAATGCAAACAGTGCGGATTCGACACTGTATGCCCCGGCGTTTACACTCAATACACTAATTATTTCGGATGGGAAGAATTCGTCCCGGTTTGTAGATAATACCATGTCGCATGTATGCGATATCCTGGTTGCCCGTAAAACCCGGATGAGTGATAGTGCTATGAGATTTCAGAAACAAGTGTGAAACGTACAGGGAGGGTGTCAGGCTTTGACGATGTGCTCTATTGATTTCATGATGGAATTGGAAGCGAGTTCTTCTTCGATAAAAAGCTCGATGTAATCGGATTCGACGAGATCGACCTGATAGGGAGTGACAGGATCGCCCTTGGCATCGTAGAGGATGAGGAGTTTTGGGCGAAGGGGAAATTCCTTGTTGGTAGCGATAACAACGGCGCGGAGAGAGTTGTTGAGCATAACGAAAGTCCCGGCGGGGAAAATGGCGAGACGGCTGACAAAAGCGCGGATGACTGCCGGATCGAAACGGTTGTAGCGCGGGTCGATGACAATCGTTGTGGCCTTGTGGGGATCGACCCGGTTTGCCGTATCGTAGGGGGAGATGAGAGTAGTGTGCGCGTCGGCGACGGCAAGGAGCCGGGCAAGACGGTGGATTTCCCTGTTTCTGATACCGTTTGGATAACCTGATCCGTCGATATATTCGTGGTGCTGTGAGATGATTTCGAGAGTTTCGCTTGTGATGCCTTTGACGCCTGAAGCGATTTCGGCACTTGCGAGGGGGTGGCGTATGATGTTGTCGGGAGAGCGGGTGATGAGAGAATTGTCCCATTTGTCTTTCTGATATCTGGTAAGGCCGATATCGTGCAGGAGGCAGGCAGTACCGAGGGTATACTGGTCTTCGAGGGATATGTCCATGGATTTTGCGACTATGAGCGCCTTGACGCAGACATCGACATTGTGCTGATAGATGTATTCGTCGGCCTCCTTGATTTTGGAAAGGAGTGAGAGGAGCCCCTCTTCGAGGGATATGACTTCGAGGAGTCGCGAGATGGATTGAGTGATTTGTTCGGAGTCGCCGCTTCCTTCGGTGATGAGTGAGCGTGAGATTTTTGTAAGTGATGAGATGGCGTCTTCGTAGGTCTGTTTTGCGAGGAGTCTGATGGCGCCGCTGAAGACTTCTTCCTTATTCGGCTCATAGTCATCGAAGGTCTCGATGTCGATGTGTTCGATTTCCCATTGGTCAAGCCTGCGGATGTGCCATTTTTCGAGTTGGCATCCCTTGGGGATGAGTTCCTTGCCACCGGCATTGAGGACAACGACAGGTTTTGCGAGTGTCATCCCCGGGCGGGCTTCTCTGATGTTTATTCTTGATACGGCCATTATTTGCAGTTGTTGTCCGGCTTTGCTCCTGACGGCATATATTTGGTATGAGAATATATCACAGGAAGCCATCTTGAGGCAAGGGGGGGGATGGCGGCTTATTTCCCGTGCGTGCGTTATTCATTGTTGCCAGTCGAGCGCGTCGCGTACCATGGTGGTCATGTCTGCGAGTGTGTAGGGTTTTCGGAGGAACCCTTTGACGCCTTTTTCGATCATTTCGTTCTTGTGTTTTTCCATACTGTAGCCGGAGACGATTAGTATGCCGATATCGGGGTCTATTTTTCTGATTTCGTCACAGATTTCGCGTCCGTCCATTTCGGGGAGTACCATATCGAGGAGGATGAGGCGGATTTCGTCCTTGTGTTCCCTGAAGAGCCTGATGGCTTCGATGCCGGTGGTGGCAGTGATGGGCTTGTAGCCGGCGAATTCGAGGAGATTGCGTGCGACGTGAATGACTTCGGGCTCGTCGTCGACGATGAGTATGGTTTCCGTGCCGCGGCGGACTTCGCGGTTGAATGTTTCGGACTGCTGGCTGTATTTGCCTGTGCCGATCGGGAAAAATATGGTGGTGGCGGTGCCTTTGCCGATCTGGCTGTCAACGGTGACTTCGCCGCGGTGTTCCGAGATGATGCTGTAGGTGGTGGAGAGGCCGAGGCCTGTGCCCTTGTTGACTTCTTTGGTGGTGAAGAACGGGTCGAAGATGCGTTCGACGACTTCGGCTGGCATGCCGGTGCCGGTGTCGGTGATGGTGATACGGCATACTGTTTTGTTGTGGAGGTCTGGCATGGAGTGATTGTCAAGTGTTGTCTGGTCGCATGATATTGTGAGTGTGCCGCCATTGGGCATGGCGTCGACGGAGTTGGTGCAGATGTTGAGTACTGCCTGTTCGATTTTGGAGGGGTCGACCTCGACGATAACGGGCTGGGGGGCGAGTTGGAGTCTTATGTCAATTTTGTGCAGGCTCATGGCCTTGATGAGATCGGCTGAGCTTTCGAGGACCTTGCGGATATCGGTGGATCGTGAGATTGTGGGTTTTTGGCGTGCGAATGTGAGGAGTTGATTTACGAGGTCACGGGCGCGTTTGCAGGCGTAGGCGATACGCTGGACTTCTTCGCGGGCGCTTGGGGTGAGGCGTTTGATGGCAAGCAGGTCAGTGCTGCCCATGATGACGGCGAGCATGTTGTTGAATTCGTGAGCGATGCCGCCGGCGAGCAGTCCGATAGCTTCCATTTTCTGGGATTGTACGAACTGGTGCTGCAGGACCTCTTTTTCGGCTTCGGCCTTTTGGCGTTCGATGATTTCTTTTTCGAGGCGGTGGTTGGCTTCGGAATATTCGCGGGTGGCGGCGCTGATGAGGGCTTCGAGGGTGTCGTTTTGGCGCAGGAGCTCTTCCTGTGCGATTTTTAGTTCGGTGATATCGCGGCCTACGGACTGGAGTTCGACGAGTTGGCCGGCGGAATTGTAGATGGGGCGGTCCGTCCACGACATCCATCGCATGGTGCCGTCCGGGAGAGTGACGCGGTGTTCGTAGCACTGGCGCAGGAGAGTGGGGTCGCGAGTGGCGTCGGTGATGTAGTTGAGGGTAAACTGCCGGTCGTCCTCGGGGATGAGATCGACAAAGAGGCTGCCGATGAGTTGATCCTTGGATTTTTCGAAGAAGCGGCAATAGGCGCCGTTGACAAAAGTGAGAGTGCTGTCCGGTCGGAAGCGGCAGATGAGTTCGGACTGGTCTTCGACGATGGCGCGGTAACGCTCTTCGCTGAGACGGAGCGCTTCGGAGGCTTCGACTGCCGCCGTGACATCACGGGCAATGATTTCGATACCTCCGATCGTGCCGTCCGGGGTGCGCCAGGGCAGGGCTATCTGGTTGGTCCACACGACTCTGCCGGGGTCGTGGACGATGCGGTATTGCATCGAGGAGCTTTTGCCTGTCTCGGTTATCTTGCGGAAACTGTCGAAAAGCATGGCGTGATCATCAGGATGGACATAGTGGAGAAAGTCTTCGATGTTTCGACCGATATAATCGTCATATTTACCGCCAAGCCAGTTGAAGAGGGCCTTGTTGATATAAATGCAGTTGAAATTATGGTCGAGCCTGACGATGGCTTCCGGAGAGTTTTCGACATGAAGCCTGTACCACTCGAGATTTTCGCGCAAAGACTCCTCATATTCCCTGAGAGTAGTGACATCGATGACGGCAGCCCGGCAGCCCACCACCTCTCCATCCTTCATCATTGGAGCGGAAACGATGCGGGCATTTCTCACCTCCCCATCCATGTTCACCACACGATACTCGCACGGCTCTGCCGACTCGCCGCGGAAAAGAGCCTCAAGTTGCTGCGTGGCGATCACTCGGTCATCAGGATGGATATAATCGATGACACTAACATCTTTTTCCGGCACGCGGCATCCGTGGCCGAAAAATGCCTGCCCAGTCCTGTTGACATACATGACCCTGAAGTCGCGGTTGACCTCACACACAACATCAGGAAGGATGTCGAGAAAACCGCGCAGGCCGCAATCCCCAGATGATCCACAATAAATGTTATTCATACTACGCCGCCACAAACTCTCGAAGACGTTGACTCGAGTTTTTCAGATTTTCATATACATCATAATACAAAAGTCACAATTCACATATACCAAACTTTCCTCCGCATCACACAAATATTTACACCACCGCACGCCCCCGCCCCCCACAGCGATGTTTTACTCGACGAAAACTGGAGTAAATGATAGAATCTGACAAACCAGACACACCCCTCGCATAGCCATCACACGCTGCGAGGGGACACCGGGAGAAACGACACGTCTTGATGACAAAAAACCAGCTCAACGGACTACCGCCAGGCATGGAACTCATGACCCGGGTCAGCCACGCCATCCAATCCTCCCGAGGCATCGAATCAATACTCCACGACATCATCGAACTCGTCCTCGAAATCATGAATGCCCAGGCATGCTCGATCTACCTTTACGAAGACGGTCTCCTGCGCCTCAAAGCCACCAAAGGACTCTCCGTCACCGACATCACCGACATCAAAATCACACTCGGCGAAGGCATCACAGGCAAAACCGCACTCCAGAAAAAACCACTCGCCATCCGCGACATCACCGACTCCGCCACCAGCGACGTCATCACCGGCCACGGATTCGAAAAATACAAATCCATCCTCAGCGTCCCCATGCTCGAAGGCGACAACCTCGTCGGCGTCATGAATGTCCGCACCATCGACCCCTACGACTACTCACAATCGGAAAAACAATTCCTCACCTTCGTCGCCACCCAACTCGTCGGCGCCATTCGCCTCGCACAACTCTACGAAGATGTCCTTCGCTCTTTTCGAGAAATGGCCACCCTGCACCAGATCGGACAGATACTCAATTCCACCATAGACCTCGACGAACTCGTCCAGATCGTCGCCCAGACCTGCGTCGAAAACCTTTCGGCCCGCGGATGCATCATCCGCCTCATCGACACCGAAACCACCACCCTCACCATCAAGGGCGCTTACGGCATCAACGACGAAGAACTCACCCGCAAATACATAACTCTCACCGAAGGCATATCCGGAAAAGCAGTCTCCATGAAAGGCCCCGTTTTCCTCAAGGAACTCACCGGCGACGTATGGGAATTCCGCGAAGTCGTCGGCAAATGCAAATCCGTCATCTGTATTCCCCTCACCGTCAAGGGCGAAGTCATCGGCACACTCGGCATCTACGACAAAATCACTCAAAACGGCGACACCACCGCTTTCGAAGACGAAGACGTCAGCCTCGTCACCATGATCGGCAACCAGATCGCCATGGCCATCGAAAACGCACGCCTCTACGAACACGCCAAAAGCATCTACAACGAAAAAGACATGAAAATCCGCGAAATGTCCCTCCTCTTCGAAATCACCAACATCATGCGCAGCTCTCTCGACATCGAAGAAGTCCTCTACATCATCCTCACCAGCGTCACCATGGGCGAAGGCCTCGGATTCAACCGATCCGCACTATTCCTCACCGACGACCACAAAAAAAACCTTCGCGGCATGATGGCCGTCGGCCCCCTCCACGCCGAAGACGCCGCCCGCCACTGGAACTCCATTGACGTCAAAGGCAAAACCCTCGCCGACATCGTCCGCGAATACGGCCAATTCAACATGACCGCGGGATTCCAGATCGACAAAATCATCAAACGCGCACGCATCCCCATCCACAAATCAAAAGGCATCCTCGCACGCACTATCCTCGAACGCTCCACCTTCAACGTCACTAACTACACTTCACCCGAAGACAGCGAAGAACGCGTACTCGGCGACGTCGGATTCACCACCTTCGTCTCAGTCCCCCTCATCGCAAAAGACAACGTCGTCGGCTGCATTGTCGTCGACAACCTTGTCACCCACGACACCATCACCGAAGACATGGTACGATTTCTCCAACTCTTCGCCAACCAGGCAGCCGCCGCCATCGAAACAAGCAAAGCACACAAAAGCCTCGAACAATCCAACAAACGCCTCGTCGAAGCCCAGGACCTCCTCGTCCGCACACGCACCCTCGCCACCCTCGGCGAATTTTCCGCCGGCGTCGCCCACGAACTCCGCAACCCCCTAGTCTCCATCGGCGGATTCGCCAAACGCCTCGCGCGCCTCCTCGACGACGATACCCAGGAAGCTCACTACGCGCGCATCATCGCAAAAGAAGTCGAAACCCTCGAATCCATCCTCAACCAAATCCTCGAATTTGTCGGCTCCACTAAAACCAACTCCAACGAAGTCGACATGGTCGACCTCATCGAACAAGTTCTCATGCTCTTCAACGAAGCGCTCGAAACCCACGGCATACGCCTCGAAACCCAATACGACCAGACCGTCCGCAGCCTCAAAGTCGACGAAGTCCAAATGCGCCAACTCTTCATCAACCTCATCAAAAACGCCATTGAAGCCATGGAAAGCACCGGCGGCACCCTCCGCATCACATCCACCAAAGTCGAAGACGGTCATGGAGGCGTAGGCTTCGAAGTAGCCGACTCAGGCGTTGGCATCCCGGCCGACGACCTCGCCCACATCTTCGACCCGTTCTTCACGAAAAAAGAAACCGGCACCGGCCTCGGCCTCCCCATCTGCTCTCGCATCGTCGAGGCCAGCCACGGCGGCCGCGTATTCATAGACAGCAAGGAAGGCCACGGCACAAGCGTCCTCATCTGGCTCCCACAAAACGTCATCCCAAACCACGAAAACGTATGACTCTACACCCTCTCAGTTTTTGCGGAAATCACAGAAATGTAACTCGAAAAGTAAGCGTTCACGACAAGAGCATGGAGACCCCCTTTTTGAAAAAATGGGGTC
>CAZQSL010000063.1:0-19893 GCA_964595945.1 uncultured bacterium | reverse complement strand
AGCAGGGTTATACAGAATATCAATAGAAATTCCCCATCCATTGTTATTGAAGCCTCCCGGGGATAAACCCTGCTATAGTGAAAACATGTTTGTATTATCCGTGATATCCGTGTCAGATAGTCTTTTTTGCTTTCCGATGCTACGCCGCGATCATCTCGACAGACCATAGCCATACATAGCGAAATTCAATTGTTATTTCGTATATACTCCGACGAATTATTAACTCGCATTGAAGACAGGGGCGTTGAATGCAATACCCAATAATTTTACACAAACAACCGTGATTTTCATATTACTCAAATGGCCGCAGACATAGAATATCGGGACGTATTTTGCTAAAAATCAAATCTCGCCGTCGATACGGGCTGCAATGTCGTTTTTTGTTTTCATTTTAGCAAATTTTGATTTGTATTTTCCAAAAATAGTAGCCTGTGATCACGGTTAACATATATAATATTATCAAGTATTAACGAGTTATGCCGATAATAGATTATACAGAAGTATCAGTTGGGGGAATTAAATGTCATCAGACAGAATAAAAGTAACCAAAATCGGTGAATCCATGATCCTGCACATATCGGAGGACATCACCGTAGCGAATACCGAAAGCCTGACCCGCGAGATAGAAGAATATGTCGGAAGAGCAAAAAAGAACCTCTTTCTTGATCTGAAAGAAGTAGGTTTTGTGGACTCTTACGGCATGAGATTTCTGCTTGCGGTCAACAGGTATGCGCGCCAGAACGATGTCGAGCTGTTCCTTTGCGATGTAAGTCTCAATATCAGAAAGTCGCTCGAAAGGGTGTTTCTGGGGCGTGAATTCAAATTCCTCAACCGGGCCCCCACAGTGCAGGCAGCTGAAGCGCATCACAGTGATTCAGCCCACAGCGAAAAGGATGCCGTCAACTCTCAGGCGTCGCCGGAGATGGGATTCAGCTTCAAGGCAAATTATGTCAACGTGAGATGTCTTCGCGATGCGGTCGTGTGTGTATGCCGCAATCTTGAAATCGACAAAATAACATGCGAAACGATAGAAAAGCTGCTGTTCGAGCTTTGCGACAACATCATACGCCACGGATATCTCGAAGAGTGCGACAAACGTATCAATGTCGTGCTGACCACAGATGAGTTTCATGTGAGGATTTCAGTGTCCGACTCTGCTCCGGCATTCAACATCAAGGAAAAGATCGACGAGCTGCGCAAACATGGCACATACATTCTCACGAGCGATCCGGTCGGCATCAGATTCGTAGCATCTGCGGTGTCAGACTATTCATACGAGCGCATAGACGACCGCAACATGTTTTCATTTTCCATCAAGTACCTGAAAAACATCTGATTTTCAGGCAAACCCTACATGCAGTATGAAAAGACGGGGCGAAGTGGCTATCACTCCGTCTTTTCACTTTGGGTGAAATGGGCATCATTGAACGGGGCGTGCGGACATGCCCATGGATTTGATGATGTCGACGGCTTTGGCAAGATCAGCGTCGTTTTCCACAAGTATGCTGAGCGCCCCGCCCTTGAGTTCGCGGACATGCTGCACGCTGATGTTGCGGATATTGATGCGGGCAGCGCCGAGCGCGGTAGCAATGTCGCCGATCACGCCGGGACGGTCCGCAACGTCCACGATCAATTCGTAGTCGCTTGTAAGCAATCCCTTCTTTCGCGCCGGGATGCCATCGCGGAAAATTTTGGCGCGATCGAAGACGTTTTCGAGTTCGTCGAAATTGCCGGACGCGATGAGAGACGCGAGATCGGCGATGTGGAGGCTATAGCGGGAAAGGATGGAAGCGATGTGGGCGGCATTGGCTGCGCAGATATCGCGCCATACTTCGGGGCTGCCGGACGCAACGCGTGTGGTGTCGCGAAATCCGCCTGCGAGCAGTGAGAGGACTTTTTCGTCAGCCGCGCAAATATCCTCGACGCAGTTGACCACGCCAACGGCCGCGAAGTGCGCGAGATGGCTTGAGACCGCGACGAGGTAGTCGTGTTCGTCCGGGGGCATGACCATGACGCTGGCCTTGAGCCGCTGCCACATCGACGTGACTTTCGAGAGAGATGCCATGTCGGTGGTGTCGGTTGGAGTGACGACACAGATGGCGTTCTCATAGAGAGTGTCAAATGAAGATTCGACGCCCGAATTTTCCGATCCGGCCATGGGATGCGCGCCGACGAAGTGGATGTCATGAGGAAATATCCCGGATGCGGCGTCGACGATTGTCTGTTTGGTGCTGCCGACGTCGGTGACTATAGTGCCGGGTGCGAGAGCCGGGGCGATGGCGCCCATCATGTCGATGATCATGTTGACGGGGGTGCAGAGGACGACGATACCGGCGCCGGAGACTGCTTCGAGCGGGTCTTTTGTGACCTTGTCGGCGATGCCGTTTTCGAGTGCCCATGCGAGGCGCGCGTCGTTGCGGCCAAATCCTGTGACGGAGGAAAAAAGCCCGGCTTTGCGCCCTGCGCGCGCGAGCGAGCCGCCGAGGAGTCCGAGCCCCATTATTGCAATGTTGTCAAAAAGCCTGTCTTCCATTATCTTTAAACCATCAGTACCGTTTTTCGGACAAGGGATACGAAGTGTCCGTGCCAGCTTGTAATTATAGCATTTGCGCTATCTAAAGGAAGATGTGATGAAGTATTGTCCGGAGTGTGGCGCTGCGGTAGGTGAGGCGTCGAAGTTTTGTCACGAATGCGGCATGCGGCTCGCGCCTGCTACCGGTACGGGAAATAACATGCCGGAAAGCGATCTGATCGATCAGTTGATTCAGGCTGCGGCACATTCGGACAGTGGACAGTATGGCCTTGCTGCGGAGCTGCTCCAATCTCTCGCGACACGGCATCCGGACAATCAGGAAGTGCGATTCAGCCTCGGTGTGGCGTATATGCGGCTCGGAGATATGGCTGGAGCCGCCGCGGAATTCGAAACAGTCGTAGCCGCCATCCCGAGTAATTTCAAGGCTGTTTCGTGCCTCGGACGGGTACTGCTGGAGACAGGGATGTTTGAGCGGGCAATCGAAATTTACACTGTAGCCTGCGAACTCCGCCCGGAGTACCCGGACCTGTATGTATCACTGGGCGACGCATACTCCGGGCTCGGCAGCCGCGATGATGCTGAGAGCTGCTATCAGAAAGCCCTCGGGGTCAACCCTTTGCACACACAGGCGCGTCTGTCTCTCGGCGATCTCATGTATGAGGCCGGCGATTACAAACTTGCGGGCATCCACTATAACCGGGCGGTCGAAAACGATCCGTCCAACTGGAAGGCGATTCGGCGGCTCGCGATCTCTCACGCGGCTCGCGGCGGCTGGCATGAGGCGGCTGACTGTCTGCGCAGAGCCGTCGAGATCAAGCCGTCAAATGATTCGCTCCGAGTCGAACTCGCTGCCGCTCTCATGAACTGCGGGCAGGTCGAAGAGGCGTTTGAACTCGCCGAGGCCGAACTCGAAAAAAATCCCGGTCTTGTCTCCATCGAAAAAATTCTGAGCTATAATTTTCTGAACTGATCGCGGCTGCGGCCGCAGCGGAGGATACTGTAATGAAGTTGACGCGAGATGAAGTCCGTGAAGTAGCCTACCTTGCCCGGCTTGAGATGTCCGATGCCGAGCTTGACAAATTCACCGGACAGCTCTGCCAGATACTTGACTATGCTTCGATGCTTGACGAGCTTGACCTTGAAGGGGTCGAGCCTACTTCGCACGCGATCCCGCTGAAAAATGTAATGCGCGACGACGTCGTCAAACCCTCGCTGCCCATCGAGGAAGTCCTTGCCTGCGCGCCCGAGTCACGAGGCGACTATTTCGTGGTGCCGAGGATCATCGACGACGGTTCGGCGCATTGACCTTTTTGCTGCATAAGCCCCGGCCACCACTTGACCGGAAAATACCCTTCTGTGTAATCACCATAATTACTGAGTGAACGATAAAAATACTGATTGACCATGTACATCCCTGCCGGTCGCGGCATGGTAAAATGTGCGGTCCGATACATGCTGATTTGTATTTGTTGATGTAACATAAATGGTGCGGAGCCCCCGCCCTGCCATGAAAACCCCGGCATCAGCCATTCCAGAAAAAGTTGATATCCCTTGCTGGCAACTATTTGTTTTTCCTGATATCGATTGCCCGTTGCCGGAAACCGGTAAAGAAAGAAGCATCGCATGGGCGCTATTGCGCCGAGGCGGCTTTCAATGCTTCGATTTCCGCCCGGAGTTCTTCGATGAGCTTCTGCTGGGCCTGCACTGCCGCGATGAGCATGGCTATTGACTGTGTTGGCTGGACCCCTTCTTTCGTATCGTCGGTCATGTCATCCGGCGCTTCTTCGGCTATGACTCCGATACTCTTTCTGTGCTCTGTGCTTTCCGAATTATAGCGGTAACGCACCACCTGAATATTCTTCACCACATCGAGTTCGCCGCGGATATCGTCGTCAGTGAGAGGGGTGATATCTTTCTTGTACTTTCGCGATGAGGCGCTGGTCCATACGCCGGTATTTGTAAGATAGGCGCCCTTGTTGGTGTCGATGAGACGCCCTAACGTCGTGCCGCCCACCTCTGATGCCGTTTCAATATATACGACATCATTATCGTTGCTGGCATTATCAATATAGAATTTCCCGGCACGTCCTGCCGTGCCGGTCGTATGAGAATAGAAAGCGTTTGCGCCATTGGAGGTTACAATTTCAACTGCTCCATTGCTGCCATTGCCCTGATGGTTCACATAAATGGCCGCGCTGGTGTTGGCTGCGTTGGAAATGGTATATGTCGAGCCTCTCCCGAGACCCGCATTCGATACTATCATCGCCGTGCTTGAGTTTTCGATGTCTTCGATAATGCCGCAAAGGGATTCGCCTCCGCCGGAGTTAACCGCATATAGAGTGCACATGGTGTTTGAAGCGTTGGTGTTTTCAAAATGCCCGGCATGTGAGGTCACCCCTGTATGATATGCGCTGATTGTCGATGTGGCGGCGCTTTGGTCCATCATCAGAGCCCCTGTCATGGTGTCGCCCGAGACATTGAGGAAATCAGACGTTGCGTCAGAATAGTGCTTGCCGTCGACCATGTCGGCATTGAGGCTGGTGTTGACTACACCATTGCTGATCGGGACACGCATTGCCGCATTTCCAGCCGAATAGCCATCGACAGCGTCTGCGTTGAGATTGGTAACGAGCGTACCGGATGTGACCGTGAAGGGAGCCGTGCCGGTAGCCTGCGAGAAAATCATGCGCGTGCCCTGCACGGTATTTGCGCCAGTGATGGCTCCCGTGACGCCGAGAGTGGAATCCATAGTGACTGCGCCTGTGACATCGAGTGTGTCAGCGATCGAAACATCGCCGGTGGTGTTGGAAATATTACCACCTGCATCGTTGAAAATGAGATCCGAGCCACCCGCAATGGTGACATCGCCGGAAAACGTCGATGTACTGCTCACCGAGAATATGCCTGTCACGGCAGTATTATCGACGAGGTTGATGCTGCCGGCCGAGTCGGTTATCGTGCCGCCGGCGAGGGTGATGGCGCCGCCCGCATTGTCGAATATGATGTCGCCGCCAGCTCCGCTCATTGTAAGCGCGCCGGTCATCGAGTCGCCCGCCTTGAGCACATAGGCCGCCCCATTGAGGCTCGAAATTATGTCGGAATAATGATAGCCGTCGAGCATATCAGCATTGAGATTTGTCACGGCGGTGCCGGATGTGACCAGCATAGGCGCTGTGCCTGTGGCAACTGTGGAAATCAGCCGCGTGCCTGACAATGTCGCTGATGACTCGATCGCTCCTGAGTGGAGCAGCCCGACTGTGGCCGACGCGGCGTCTGTCCCATTATATGATAATAGATACCCGCTGCCTGATTCGTCCCATTTCAGGACCGGGTTAACACCGGCGCCTGACGAGCCGCGGTTGAATGTTATCGAAGTGCCAGTAGCGGAAGCTGCGGCAGTGTTGTCATAATCAAGTGTGAAACTGGTCTCATCAGTGCCCGATGCACTAAGGGAAAATGGCGACGACGTGATGAGTTCGGAGGGAGACAGTACGTTGCCATCTACCGTTATCTGTAGATATTTCGCCCCGCTTCCCCATGTGATGCCGGACAGTGTGCATGTTGTGCCGATCCGGTATGAAAAACGACCATAAGTTATCGGGAGCGCGGGTACATTTTCCGAGCAGAAGACAGTGCCCGTGCAGTCATCGGTGTCACATATCCTGAATAATACCGGTTTTGCCGTATTTACGGGGATGTTGTTTTCTTTGAGGAATCCCTGGTAGTTGATATATTGTGGAGTAGCCGCGTTGGCCCGCCGTGAAGATGTCGTGGCCCATGCGACGGTTAACAGCAACACTCCGAACAATGCCATTTTTGACGACAATTTCAGATGCCGGCCGCGATGTATTGGCTGAGTCATATCATGATCTCCCGAATAATCAGTTATATTGATATAATCACAGACAGGCGAATAATGCAACTGCTGTCTCGACTTGGGCGGAACAGACTGGTCCGATCACTTGACATGCAGAAGGATATGGAGAGCAAATCCGGTGAAATCCTTCAAAGCTTATACCGACAGGCCCGTTCTCATTCCTGAAGACTCGACAATCCCTATCATCCGTTGCGCAAGGGCGCTGTGCTGACGGCAAGGGAAACGCGCCGCTCCATTTCCTTGCGTTACCCTTTATCTCCGGCTATACAACATATTGTGTCCAATTGGATACATTTTTATTATTTACCACTTTTTCTTGAAAAGACGGAACTTTTCACTATGCAGTATTGTCATTATTAGTGTGAAATAAATTTTGGGAGGGAGCGCTTATGACAACCCAGGCGACGGCAAAGCGCACCTTCGTGAGAAGCCGGAAGCACGAATTTGCGCAGCACTTCACAAAAGACGACGGTGAGGCCCGTGAAATCTTTATCGAGGCACATCTCCCGCTTGTAGTAAGCCTCGCAAAAAAGAGGCTGAATCAGGGAGTCGATTTCGAGGACCTCGTACAGGAAGGTATCATAGGACTGATTACCGCGGCTGAAAAATTCGATCCCACGCTCGGCTACAGATTCAGCACATACGCGACATGGTGGATACGGCAGGCGATGGACGAATCGCTGCTTAAACATGGCGACACCGTCAAAAAACCTTCCAACTATTCGTCGCACCTCAAACACTTGCTGAGAGTCACCAGAGACCTGTCGCGCACAATGGGACGCGAACCGTCCGTTGCGGAACTTTCCGAAAAGGCCGACATGGATCAGAACATGGTGCGTCAGTTGCTGTCACTCATACCTGGCACGATTTCGCTCGACGCCCCTATCTCGGACAGTGACGACTCGGCTAATAACTTCATGGACGTGCTCGAAGACCGCGACTCGATGAGTCCCGACGAAGAGAGCATGATATCCCAGATGAAAGTTGACATCGAAGACGCGCTCGGCGCGCTCAACGATAAGGAACGCAAAGTCATCGAATTGAGGTTCGGCCTCAAAAGCGGCGAGAGGATGTCGCTACGCGAAGTCGGCAGGATATTCGGTCTTTCTCCTGAGAGAATCCGGCAGATCGAGGAAACCGCCATCCATAAACTGAAAAACCATGATGACCGTGGCATCCTCAAGGCATACCTCACGGCATGACGCTCTACAAATCACCAGTGTGACTCACAGCCCGTCGCGACAAGGCGGGCTTTTTCATTGCTTGACAGGATTGGTTTTGAGATTTTGTTTCATTTCTTTCATGGTTTTCACGATTTCAGCCGCGATGATGGCATGCGCCCTGTTGTTGGGGTGGCAGTCATACGGTTTTTCTTCGCCACGGTACCAGTGACAGTAGGCGGCTTCGTAATCACGCATTTTCGCGGGGCTGATTTCACCGACAAGTCTTCTGTGCGCGTCGGAAATATGTATACCGTCAATTGATTCAAGCGCGGATAGTCCGTTGATTGCGGTAGATACAGTTGCGGACTTGGCGCCCGCCCCTGCGGCCCTGTCATGTCTCCCGCCGATCGTGACAACGATCATCCGGGCTCCGAAACGATCGCTAATATTCCTGATCCGACTATATGCAAATACCAGCCTCTTATTGTAATCCTTTTCAGGCGCGGGGATAATCCCGGCGGCAATGCCCAGTCTTGCCATACCAACGGATGCGTCATCACGGATGACTGATAGCGGCGCTTTTGCGGACACGACAAATTTCAGAAAATCTGAAAACGACCCGGGAGTGCGCGAAAAAGCCGCATATCTGCCGAATTTGTCTTGCATTTCAAACAGTGGAGAATGTATTGCGTCATTGCCGTCCCGGCCCTTTGAGATGTAAGGCACCGCTATTGCGCCGGTATACGGCGCCGTATATTGCCCTGCCCTTTCCACCAGCCAGGGTGAGTATTGAACGACGACAGCAGATGGTCTGCTTCTGGGTATTTCCCTCTCGGCGATCAGCACCATCTGCGCCAGTCCCGCACCACACAGCCCGGTGTTGACGGCACGAGCGCCTGCCGCACCGGCGACACGCGCGGCATACGTCCTGTCGTAAGCCACGTAGACGCCAAATGTGAACGAATCGCCGATAAACAGCATCTTATCCTTCTTTTCGCCGCTACCCTGCACGCTTGATGCGATGCGGTAGCCATTATTATCAGTTTGTGCCGTCTCACCCCTGATATCTCTGTACGACATTCGCGTCTGTTTGCCCCGGTCGCCCGAAATACCGAGCGTGGCGTCTGGCCGGTAAATGTCTGACAGCCACCCCGTTGTTGTTTCTTTGACAGCGTGATAAAGGAGATGAGAGCGCAGCCCTGCGGACACGGCATAGACCGATACCGCAAGGGCGATCGTGCAGATCATGTAGAATCCGACTGTCTGTTTTCGTCTCAACACAACACCTGTACCGGCACAATAATGACAGAGCGCGAAATGCGATAAAACGAAGATGGAAACCAACTTCGGAATTCATTGCGAAATCTGGAATGAATCAATACAGATACTCATCGTCCGGCGGAAGTTTCCTGTTGACCGAAGTGTCTTTGATGACAGGGATACCCTGGGGTTTGTTTTTTGTACGGTCGATAGTGAGCCTTCCCCTGACGGAAACCCATGTGTCCTGCGGCGGCGCTGGAGTATCGCTTTCCACAACGACACCCACTGGCTGAGCATCGGCGGCACAGCATGTTATGAGAAATCTGAACACGACAAATCTCCCCGGTTTGCTGCCTTTGGGGATGAATACTTTGCCTTCGGTAATGACGGTTTTTCCTTCAAAGGGATTGTGCGGCGGTTTTTTCGAGAAGTCGAATGTGGAAAGTTCCGCCAGAGACGCGTTGCGGGGCTTATTGTCATCTGGAGCTTCGCTATCCGGCGAAGGTACCAGTCCGGCGGAGGCGCCTGGCCCTGATGACAGGTCGAGCTGAAGCGCCGGGGGGACGTATCTCGTATCTGTCGCGCTGCCACGGGAGGATGCCCCGGATGCGTTTCGATCGTTTTGACTGGCGCTGCCGAGGCTGGCTGTGCTGTTGATGAACGCGCCGGCCCTGAGCCTGAATGCCTCCGCCCCGAGTGTCGTCCCTCTTGCCATGACAATGGCAAGGAGCGGTGTCAATATTACGATATTTTTCACGAAGTCGAGCATGGTCTCGGTGCGGTATTCTTCGTCGAAAAAATCCACGACCAGAAACAGCAGGAGAATGACAGCCGCAATGACGAGCAGTACGCCGAATTGCGGCCGCAGAAATGCCGTATAGCTTTCGCTACGCACAAGCGCTATCGTCACGAGGAGCCACGCAAGCGTGACGAACATGCGTGAATATATCCCGGTGGGATTCTTCACCTCGACACCCCCGTTCCGATAATTGCCGCAATGATGAATGAAGCGATTATTACCGCGACGATGATCAGTGCCGAAAGCACTTTGATCGCCCGGGTTCTGAACAGGGTCCTATACATCAGCAGAAGTTTTATGTCGAACATGGGGCCGACCAGCATAAAGGCCATCAGCGCGGGAAGCGGAACGATGGCACGAAATGACGCGGCTATGAACGCATCGGCTTCCGAACAGAGATTCAGCAGAATCGCGAGCACGATCATCAACAGGATGCTCATGCCCGGTATGCGGCCCACACTTGCGAAGACATCTCGATTGATGAAAGACTGTGCGGCAGCCGCGATGAATGCGCCTATCACGAGATAATGGGCGACCGAAACGAAATCGCCTGTGGCATGTCTGATCGCATCGGCAAATCTGTTACGCGGTTTCACGATTGCCTCACTCGCGTGATCATGTTCGTGGCTGCCGCATCCGCAATCATCGTGGTGTTGTCCGGGCTCTTCGTGCTTGTGATCATGACAACCGCATGAGCAGTGCGATTCGCGGCTCTCGATGTCATCGACGAAGAACTTTTTACCTCTGAAAATGAAGTCGATCAGATACGCGATGGAGATAGCGATAAGATAGCCCGTGCCAAGCCTTATAGCTGCGATCTGCCAGTCCATCCGGAATGCGACAGCGGTAGAAAAAGCGACAACAGGATTGACAATGGGACCACCCAGCAGGTACGCGACAGCCGCGCCCGGAGGGAGTCCCTTGCGGGAAAGTCTTTTTACGACCGGCACCACCGCGCATTCGCACACTGGAAATACCAGCCCCATCGCTGCCGCGATCGGGATAATCAGCTTACCGCATCTTTCGAGGATCGCAGCCATGCGCTCCCGGCTCACGAATTCTTCGATCATCCCGCCGACCAGAGCGCCCACAAGCATGAATGGCAAAGCCTCGAGGACTATGCTGGAAAACAACAGCGTAAGTGTTTTTACCGATGGAAGGTTTCTGTCTATTATCATGAGCGCGGTCACTGAGACGGCGAACATGATGAGAAACAGGGGCGGCTTGTGCGCTGGCGCTACAGTTTTCACATGTCCGTTATCCATGTCTCTCCGCAAATAACGACATCATTCATCCAGCTATAAAATGAAGTACCATCACTCCAAGCGTCACAAGCAGCGGATACACGACAAGCAGTGTGAGCGCAACTTTGCGCGGGAACAGCGCAAAATGCAAAATGACGAGCTTTATGTCGATCACGGGACCGAGCAGCATAAACGCGAGTTTTGAGACATCAGTGAATTTCGTCATGGCGGCGGCAATGAATGCGTCGGCATCCGAACATGTCGATGTGACAAAGGCGAAAAGCATCATAGCCGGAGTACTCCATGCCGGATGAGCCGCTATCACTCCTACCATCTGATCGGATGCGAATACCTTCACCGCGGCGGTTATGACAGCCGCCATGACGATAAACCCGAGAGTGCGCGTGAAATCACTTACCGCGTGCTCGAATCCATGCCGGCACTTGTCAGCGAAACTGTCACTATCATCGCAGCCGCCGCATCCGCACGCAACTCCGCTGTCCGGCTCCGGAAACGCAAGTGAAGAGAGCTTGCCATTACGATCGAGTACGAGGAAAACAAACCCGGCGGCTAAAGCGAGCACAAACGAAGTGGCAAATCTCAAGACAACGACATTGGGAGCCATTACAAAAGCCGCGCTCGTACTTGCCACGACTATGGGACTCAGCGACGGCACCGCTATCAGAAATGTCATCAGGACCGGCAGCGGCACGCCGCGCTTGGCAAATCTCGATACGATCGGCACTATCCCGCATTCGCACAGCGGTACGACAAACCCGAGCAAAGCCGCGATTATTATCCCCATCAGTTTCTTGCCAGTGAACATTTTCCGCACATATTCGAGAGGCACGAAAAGCTCGAACAGAAAAGTCAGAAAAACGCCGATCGTTATGAATGGGACCGTTTCGATGATGATCCCGATGAAAAACAGTCTGAATTCCGCTATCTGGTTCATATACTCATTGTTCCGATTTCACAATAGTCGTCAGAAGCTGAATGGTTTGTGCATAAACCACTTGCTTATGTATGGATCCTGCGGCTCGTCATCACGCGTAATTTTTTCGGATTTGATCTGGTAAGGCAGCGCTTCACCGCCATTATTGCCAGCGGAAACATTTTCGTTTTTTTCGATTTGTCCATAAACGGTAACCCACTGGCTATCTTTCAGCGAGGAAGCTTCGGGACTGACAACGTCGATCATCACGGGATACGCGTGCACGACGCAGCACGGGATATTGTAACGCACGAGGGTAAAGCCCCCGGGATGGTTCTCCTGATGATATACAAACCCGCGTATGGCGACTCTGTCGCCAGCAAAAACATCACCGCCGGCGCTCAGCAGATAATTGATTTCCATCATGTTCAGCGGAGTATATGTATGAGCCGATTTGCCACCTGCGGCATCTTTCACTTCGATAGTCCTGTCCGAGGGACCCGGGGCGGAAAGGGTCTTTTCATCCACCAGCGCTTCGTTGTTCGAAAAGGTGAACCTGTTGCCCATCAGCGACTTGCTGACCCCGAGGACTTGCGGCGGATACATAAATCCGATGACAAGCGGCACGACAAGCAGGATAACCGCTCCGGTCTGCCTGAGCAACCTGTTCGCGACTGCGGCAAATCTCTGGCGGGAGCCCTGCCTGTTGCTGACACCCGATGTAAGCGCCAGCGATGAAATGACCAGCAGAGCGGCAGCGAGTATCGTAAGCGGCTCGTAACGCTCGTGTATGTAATGCTTGATCATTTTGTCACGCAGGAGAAACATCAGAAAAAAACCGTATGAAAACAAAATGGTTTTTGTGACAAATCGCGACAGGGAAAACCTGACAAAGGAGGAAGCGTTCAACTCAGGCAATCTCCTTTTTGCGCAGGATGACAACCGAGAGCGTGGTTGCGACGACCAGATACATGACAGAAGTGACCACAAGCGACAGGATCAGGTCCGGCGGCACGGCAATCTTGCCATAGAGCAAAGGCGCTGTGGAATACGCTTCGAGATTCGGCATGATGTAGTACAGCCCCTTCATGATCACCCGGGTCGCCAGTTCGCTGTTGTCCCAGTACAGCTTGAGATCGTCTACCATGTGCCCGATCAGCAGCACCATTATGCCAAAGAATATCGAAAGATACTGGCTTGTCAGAGACGAAAACAACACGACATAATTGCAAAGGATAATCATTTCAAGATAGATGAAAAAAGCGGCGGTAAAAATCTCGGGACGCCAGAAATTCAGTTGTACTCCGACATAAAAATAAAGGACAGTAGCGAGCGAAAAGATGAGAATCGCGATCGTGACGAGAAAACCGAGGGTTTTCCCAAGCATCCACGAAGACCGTGAAATGGGCTTCGACAGAACGCACAATATCTCGCGGTCGCGGATTTCCCGGTCAAGCAGATTGGACCCGGCCATAAGCGTGATGAAAACGCTGATGACAAATATCGCTCCCATGCCGGTGTCGATAAACATCTTCAGACGTTCGACGACCGCCATTTCCGCGATCACATAACCTCCGAAAATGAGAGCGACGCCCACGAAGAAAAATCCCGTGATGGTACGATCCTTGAGCAGTTCGGAGATGGTTGTGACGGCAACCCAGAATATGCGTCTGATCATCACACAGCCTCCACTTTCTTCATGAAAATATCTTCGAGTGAAGCGCCGTTTCCCTCGTCAGTCACACCGCGCATGGTGTTTTCATAAATGATGCGGCCCCGGTTGATTATACATATCCTGTCACAGATCATCTCGATGTCGGACAGTATGTGCGAGCTGAAGAAAACGGTTTTGCCCGCTTCGCGGCGGCGCAATATGACTTCGCGGAACATCTTGCGTCCTATGGGATCGAGACCGTTCATGGGTTCGTCCATGATAAGAAGGTCGGGATCGTTGATGAGTGCCTGGGCAAATCCCACGCGCTGCCGCATCCCTCTTGAGTGTTTCCTGATGGGCAATCGCAATTCCCTGTCCATGCCGAGTTCGTCGGCGAGCCGTGAAATCCTTTTTTTGATTTCGGAATGCGACAGGGAAAACATGCGGCCTATGACATACAGGGCATTGTAACCGGTAAGGAAGGGATAAATGTTGGGATTGTCGGGCAGAAATCCCATGGTTTCGCGAGCGTGCCAGTTTCCGGGATTTTCACCCATTACCTTGATGGTGCCTGATGTCGGCGTGACAAATCCCATGATGCTCATCAGAGTCGTCGTCTTGCCCGCCCCATTGGGGCCAAGGAACCCATAGATTTCGCCCTGTTCGATCCTGAGATTCAGATCGGTGACAGCTTTCACCGTTTCTCTCTTCAGGAGTCCGACTTTGTATGATTTGTTAAGTCCTGATATTTCGAGCACACTCATAAATGCGACCTTCCTTCGCGGGGTTTGTATTTTACGAAATCGCGCATCTGCTGGTAATGGGAATTTCTCATTTCCGGTTCGTTTGTAATCGTGCCATCTTTTTTTATGACATATTTACCGCCGAAAGGTTCCTTTGGCAGCGTCTTCATAACCTGTACAAGCACAAGCTCATCCAGATGCTGGGGCAGCCACCCGAATGTGTCCTTGAACTGTCCAGCGGCCTTTTCAAGCTGCTGTATGTGGTATTCGACGATCAGGAACGCTATCTGGTTTTCGACTTCCTTCTTGGTGCGTTCGTCCTTGATCGTACTGAGCGAATCAGTCAAAAACCTTATTGCCATTTCATAATTGCGTCCTGCCGCGTACATATCGGAAACCATGCGCGGAGTAGCCGAATACTTGCCCGTATTGCGAAACGAAATCTCCGCATAGTAAGCTCCCTTGTCCCAGTCATTGAGGAAATAGTAATAGATGAATGACAGGCTCGAAGCGAGCATGGCGGACTTCGGATTGGCACGAAATCCCGACTCGGCGAGCGAAAGGGCGAGCGGCACCTGATTGTCCCACTCCAGCAGAGTAGTGCCATAGTAATATGCGTACTCGAAATCCGGGTCGAGCGCCGTGACCATCCGGATAAGATCATACAGGTCACGCGAATCAGCAGTCGTGCGGGAAATGACCGACTGGGCCATCACTGTGGATACCTTGGCCCCCTGCGCCTTTGCCTTCATCATCTCGACGACACGGTCGGATTTCATCGTCATCGCCTTAGTCCAGTATATGTCCGCCACAAGCGGCTTGATGCCCGTAGCGGCAATATTCAAAGCCGGCAACTGCCCGATCCGTGACGGCCGCTCCATCAGGTCTTCGTCGGCCCACACCGCTTTTTTCCATTCACCATGCAGTGAATTCACCCTGTCTCTCAGCAGCGCCAATACGAGGAAGCACGCACACAGCATAAACGCAACATCCGCCCAGATGACGAGTTCTCTGATAAATTTATTGGGAGACTTACACGTTTTCTCCGCCATGACAAATACCCCTCAAATGCTCCATGATAACCATTGTCAGACTATTTCGGGGCGCCCCTCCCGCCAGCCGGTATCCACCCCAAAGCATTATAACTCTCAGTACGAAACACTTCCCGGAAAAAGTTCGGCAGGATTTCCGGGATACATCACGCCGGTGGCGCTCTCGCGGGTACAGCGGGAAACTCACGGAGGGAAAACATCAGGCTCGACGCCCGCGATTGTACGCTGAATGACAAGAATACAAAAACGAGCGCAAAAAGCGACAGCACGGAAATGGAAGCTTTTTCCCATTCACAGCCTGCACACTTGCCATCGTCCGAAAAAATCATGCCGTGTTTTTCATGATGAGTCGCGACTAATTTCAAATATTCTTCACTATTTACACGCCACGATATCCCGCATGTATGCGCAAATCCGGAAAAACATGCAAGCAGTATGAAATATACTACGACAACCAGTGCAGCATAAGTCAGATGTCCGCGCTTCATCAACATATAATGTATTAAAGCGGTCACTTCCACTTATGTCAACAACGCGAAAAACTTCTATCCAGTGCTAAATACCCCCAAAAGCTATTTGGATGAGAAAGCTATACATGATCCGATCAGCCCCAGCCGGCAGGAGCTTGACACTGATGAGAAAACAGCGGATGGACGACTGCTCCGGATGGATAATTGGATAGTCCGATCCATCAACAGCCCGTATTGCCTTGCGCGGAAAACTATCAGATGATAGATTGTCAGTATGGGGCATCCCCGGGCTGTCCGAATGTTTTGCCGTACAGCCATATCCGACCGGATGGAAGTGAAGAGATGACAACCGCAATACCGGCATCAGACTTCGAGACCCTTTATGGCGAATACCACGACAGGATATTTCGCGCGGCTTTCCGTCTGACCGGAAATATGGAAGACGCGGAGGATGTCATGCAGGAAACATATCTCAGGGCATTCAGCTCATTTTCGGGATTCGAGGGGCGAAGCTCATTCGGTACCTGGTTGTACAGGATCATGGTGAACTGTTCATACAGATACATGAAAAAACGCGACAGATTGCCTGTCCAGATGATAACTGCCGACAGGGGCATTACGGAAACAGACTTCTGGGACGCCATGAAATCACACGAATCGGCTGAGGACATCGCTGTGGTCGAAGGGATTCGCGAAGCTTGCCTCCAGTTGTTTCTGATATGTATGCCGAGGAAGCAGCGGATCGCTTTTACCCTTAAGATACTTATGGGGCTGCCGTCCGCGGAAGTTGCCCGGATCATGGACTCCACCGTGGGATCAGTCAAGGTGAATGTCCACCGCGCGAAACGCCATCTGCTGAACAACATGGATGGCAGGTGTTCGCTGATTGACCCCAAAAGTCCGTGCCGTTGTGCCAACTGGTACGGATATCTCAGGGAAAACGGGAAGCTCGATGCAACCCTCTCGGCAGTACCCGTCAGCAAACCGGGGATCACTGACGCCGATCAGATGCGCGGCGAAATTGATTTCCTCAGAAACGTGAAGACCCTCTATTCGACACAGACGCGGCATGAGTGCGCAGGAGATTTTGTCACAAGGATGAAAACGCTGATCGACTCGTCAAGTCTCGCTGTATTCAAGTGAATATTTTCTGTAACCTTTTCACCTTTCCCGTATCTAACACAATGAATAACGAAACGGGAGGGGCGCCACCATGGATGACAGCCAGCTACAGGTCAGCGTCAGACTGGCCAATCAGAAACTGCAATTCACCGGCATATCGGAGACAAACATCGACAGACCCATAGTGTTCGACTTCTTGCCACCAGCCGGAGACGGACAGGGTTTTCGCGGACTCGAACTGCTCATCATGAGTTTTGCCGGATGCGTCAGCACCGCGATCACTTTTCTGCTCAGAAAAGCCGGCAAGGATGTCTCGGGGCTGAAACTTGAGACATCCGGCACAACAGTCCCACAGCCGCTTTCACTTCAGCGGATCAACTTCTCGGTCACCCTCGAATCAAGCGATGCCGATATCGACGACCTGAGGAAAGCCATAGCCATCGCCGGAGATATTTCTCCAGTATGGATATCAATCAGAAACAACGTGGAAGTCATCGTCGACAAAACGGAAATAACAAGAGTATGACCGGGAATGCCCCCGGCTTGTGAAAGGAGCGAAAACAATGGAAAAAAACCACCTGTCACCCGACGGCAGGCACGCTGCCGTATGCGGCCTCTTTTGCGCGTCCTGCTCGCTGTTTATCGCGTCACGGGAAGACCCGGAACGCCTCGCGCGAATCGCGGCGATGTACAGGATCAGTATCGAAGACGCACGCTGCGACGGTTGCCGTTCTGACAAAAAGAGCCTTGCGTGCTCGACATGCAAATTCGTCGATTGCGCCGCCGCTCAGGGCGTGGCATTCTGCTTCGAGTGCTCCGCGTATCCCTGCGAAACCCTTGTGGCCTTTCAGGCAGCCGCTCCGCACCGTATCGAATTATGGGACGCCAACGCCCGGATTCGCCAATCTGGCCTCGACATCTGGTATGCTGAAATGTGCGGGCGTTACTCATGTCCTTCGTGCGGCACGATCAACTCGGCCTACGACCTCTCATGCCGCAGTTGCGGCAAAACCCCGAGCTGCCCCTATGTCTCCTCCCACAAGGAGGCTGTCGCCTTGCATCTCGACAAGCGCAAATAGTCCCACAATGACTTCGGTCACTGGCCAACACGCCCCTGCAGGGACTGCCGCGCGGCAATCTGCACTGTCTATTGCCGCGATTGTATCCATTTTGCGCGCAGGAGCGCTGATCTCTATGAGACAGGATCGTTTATCATCAATCCCGAATTCTAATGACGAATTCGGGTTTATTTCATGCCCTGCGTCACGGAGTCCATGATAGCCTGCATGTTCTGCTGGACAAATGGGGCTTCGCCCGGGCCATAGATGCAGAACGTCGCTTCATAGATGCGTTTTTTGAAAAGAGGCTCGGGCACGATATAGCCAATGCCGTCATTGGTCACGCCGAGAATGAATGTCGATTTCGCGCCTCTGGCAACTGCTGACTCGCGCACCGGCATGCCGAGTTCGACAAAGAGTTCGCCAGGCGAGGTGACCATCGCCGCGTCGCCGATACGCAGGCCGGCCATCGTGATCCACATGTCATCTTTCGCGTCAAAGAGCGCCTCCCGCGTGACATATACAAACGGAGCCGCGTCTACCGTCCTGATCGAGCCGGCAGCAGCAGTGACTATGTCGGCGATGCCGCGGCCGATCTTTTCGGCACGCGTGAACCCATCCACCGCCTGAGGACAGATATCGACCGGACAGGCGGGCGCCATATTGCCGACTGACCCGTTGTAAAACAGCACTTTCGCCCCTCTGTACTTTTCTGTGATGGCCGTGCGCGCATAACCCACCCAGTCGGCCGAAAATTCCCTGTTGGCGCCACTCAGTACGGTAGGGTGCGCGGCAAAATTGAACATGACGGCAATGACATTGCCCGAGGCGTCTTCGATTTTAACAACCGAAAGATTGGGATCGGTAATGCCTCCTTTTTCCGCCCTGTTTCCATTGAAGCCTTCGGCTGATACCGTAGCGGTGCCGATGCGGGCGGGGGCAAGTTTCGAGACGGCTTCGATGACGGCTTCGGAGACAAGTCTGACGGTGCGGTCATAGAGTCCATCCTGGACCTGGCCACCGAGCGGCGCGAGTTCCGGGAATATCCCGCCGGAAGAAGAGTGCGAATGAGACGCGGCGATGACGATATGATCGCGGGGGATGCCGGTGGCTTCTTCGACTGCCTTGCCGATGTCATAGACCATCTGGCGCCGCATATAGAAAAAATCGGTGGTAATAAGGGCAACTGTTTCACTGCCGGCCCTGATGACGGCGACATTGGCCATCAGCGGATCGTGGACGCCGGTGGAGGGGCCGCCGAATCTGTCGCCATAGCCGCCGAGCGGAGTGCCAACAGGGGGCGTTATGTCACGCGATGCGGCGCCGGCTTCGAATGTTACGTCAGACGGGGCGGCGGCTACCGTGTATTCGTGGCTCCTCATCAGGACAGTCATGGCAGTTGTGGCTTCCCACGGCATGAGATCGGCGATCGAGCGCGCGACAAGCGTGATGCCTGAGATCGTAAATCCTTCGTCTCCCGACTTGGCGATGGCCGCGCGGTTGACGCGGAACCGCATCACGCTGCCTTCCTTTTTCATCTTGATACCGGAATTTTCGATAGCCTTATGCGTTGTCATTATGTCTCCGAGCGAAAACAGGGCCGTCTGGGGAATGCCGAGCATACCGGCCATGAGCGGCGCGTATGCCATGACGGGCGTGGTGAGAAATCCCGCCTTGTTGACAGTGTTGGTCCCCCTGATCGGCATGACATACATGTAAGCGCCGGTAGTGCTCATGTTACCTTTATTGGGAGTGCCCTGCACATGGAGGTTGACATAGATCGTGTCCGCGTCGTATGAAGCCTCGATGGACGTGATATCGACATCCGGGGGCACCATTTCATCAGGATCGTCCGCATCGGGAATGCTCACGTATTCAGGATGCTCGGGATCGAGCGGCCCAGGCGTTTCTGTGGTGACAGCGCCCACCTGATCATATACGGCGACATAATATCGGACTTTCGCGCCCTGCGGAGCCGGGGGCA
>CAZQSL010000062.1:11511-19945 GCA_964595945.1 uncultured bacterium | reverse complement strand
GGAGACCCCATTTTTTCAAAAAGGGGGTCTCCATGCTCTTGTCGTGAACGCTTACTTTCCCCCTAATTTCGCAATCGAATTCGAGGCATTCAAAACTCAACCTGATTACCCCTGAAACTCAGTATTGTGGATACAGCTTGCGATTGCTGAAAAACACGAGCATTTCAAGAATAATGTGAAAGTGGTAAGCAAGATTCTTCATTTCGCTCAGAATGATACCAAAAAAGCAAGCAAAATAATGAATGCACTCTGGCAACAAACTTCGTGCACATTGAACTCTCCCCGGACTGAAGTCCGGGGTATCACGTCGGCGTCATTTCATTATGCCGATAAAATACAAACAATGACCGAATAGATTCCGACCCCGGAATGAATTCCGGAGAATCCATCCATTGAAACGATTCACAAAATGCCTGTCATTCTGAGCGAAGCGAAGAATCTTGTTCTGTTTTGTGCTTCAATCTATTGTCAAGTATCCAATGAATGACCCCGGAGCAAGCTCCGAGGAATTCTCTCCGATTAACCGGATGAACCAAAAATTGCATACCACCGGGAACAAAAGGTAACCAGGTATTGTTATACCAGTATGGAGGGTGCCATGAGTAGTTTTATCAAGTTGTCGGATGCTGCCTCGATTGCGATTCACGCAATGATATACATGGCCGCACGAGATGTGAATCCTTGCGCCACGCCCGAGATGGCGAGATCGCTTGGAGTGTCTGAAGCCCATCTGAGCAAGGTGTTGCAGCATCTTTCAAGACATGGGTATATCAAGTCGAAAAGGGGGCCTGATGGTGGATATGCTCTCGCGAAACCCGCTCGCGATATCAATCTGTATCAGATATTCATTTGCGTGGAAGGGCCCTTGTGCGACAATCCGTGTCTGCTGAAGCGAACAAATTGCGATGTTAAGTGTTGTGCTATAAAAGAACATATCATCAGGACGAATGAAGAGTATAAACTTTTTCTGGAGGGGCAGCGCCTGTCGGCATTTGCTTCTCCGGGGGACTCGAATGAGGTGGATAATGGCTGAACGCAAAATTGTCGAGATCGACGAAAACCTGTGTAACGGGTGCGGGCAGTGTGTGACTGCCTGTGACGAGGGCGCGCTGAAGATTGTAAACGGCAAGGCCAAGCTGGTCGGTGAGGTCTTGTGCGATGGGCTTGGCGCGTGTATCGGCGACTGTCCGACAGGCGCTTTGACTATTGTCACGAGAGAGGCAGCGGCTTTCGATGAAGAGACTGTCAAAAAGCATCTTGATTCGACCGGGTCGCCAGATTGCGCTTCAATTGATGGGCCGAAACATGTCTGTCCCGGTTCGATGGCCTATTCTCTGAAAACAAAGGGGAGTGATAGTGCAAAGACTGGACCTGTGTCGTATGAATCATCGCTTTCTCACTGGCCGGTCAAACTGCGTTTGTTGCCACCTGCAGCCCCATTTCTCACTGGCAGCAAGTTGCTTGTCCTTGCCGATTGTGCCGGGGTGGCATACGCGGCGCTGCATGGTACTCTGCTGAAAGATACCTGTGTGGCTATTGCGTGCCCGAAATTTGAGGATGCCAGTGAGAATATCGGGAAGCTCACGGCAATATTTTCACAATGCAATGTCAGTGGGGTTACCGTCGCAATAATGGAGGTGCCTTGCTGCCGTGGATTGGCAGGTATGGTCAGGCAGGCTCTTGAGGCGTCTGGGGCTCAGATCAGTTGTGATGTGGTTGTGATCGGACGAAACGGCGATATCCAAGATCGTATTCAAATCATATAAAGGGGAGGCATTATGTTCTGTTATCAATGTGAGCAAACGGCAAAAGGTACGGGTTGTACCGTACAGGGAGTATGTGGAAAGACCGCCGAAGTGGCGGAGCTTCAGGACTTGATCATCTACGCGCTGAAGGGGATGTCGGTCTATGCTAACGAACTGGCATCGATGGGCTGCTTCGATGACGAGATCAACAGGATTGTGGTCGAAGGGCTGTTCACTACAGTGACGAACGTGAATTTCGATCCTGCTTCGCTCGAGCGGATACTCGCGTCTGTCGTAGCCCAGAGGGAGCGCGCCAGGGGTATCTACGAATCGAAGGCTCAGGATGTCAGGAAATTTAATGGAGCGGCAACATTCCAGTTCGCTGCTGACAATGAGGGGCTGCACGCCCAGGCGGTCGAAATCGGGATCGCCGCGAGGAAAGAAAAAATCGGTGAAGACCTGGCCGGGCTGCAGGAACTCATCACATACGGGCTCAAGGGGATGGCTGCCTATGCTGACCACGCGCGTATCCTCGGGCAGCAGGACAATGCCGTTTATGCGTACATGTTCAAGGCACTTGCCACACTTGAAACGGGAGTGCCAGCAGTTGAGCCTCTCTTCGATCTGGCCATGGAATGCGGCACGGTCAATCTGAAAACCATGGAACTCCTCGACACCGCCAACGTGTCATCGTATGGCGCTCCGGAGCCAACTACCGTGAGAGTCTCGGCTGTCAAGGGCAAAGCCATCCTCGTCAGCGGGCATGATCTCAAAGACCTCGACCAACTGTTGCAACAGACTGCAGGGAAAGGGATTAACATTTATACCCACGGCGAAATGCTGCCGACCAATGCCTATCCGGTGTTCAAGAAATACAGTCACTTCGCAGGCAACTATGGTGGAGCCTGGCAGGATCAGCGAGACGAATTCGACAAATTTCCCGGCCCGATCCTGCTTACAACCAACTGTATCCAGAAGCCGAGAGACAGTTATTTCGATCGCATTTTTACGTCGGGCCTCGTGCAGTGGCCGGGGGTCAAGCATGTCTCCAATGGTGATTTTTCTCCAGTCATCGAATCCGCTCTCAACTGCGATGGTTTTCCCGAAGACGAGCCTGTAAAGGAAATCACCATAGGTTTCGCGAAAGACGCCGTGATGAGTGTCGCTGGTACAGTGATCGATCTTGTCAAGGCCGGCAAAATCAAACACTTCTATCTCATCGGTGGTTGCGATGGGGCAAAAAGCGGAAGAAATTACTATACCGATTTTGCGACATCAGTGCCGCAGGATTCGATTATTCTGACGCTTGCATGCGGTAAGTTCAGATTCAACAAACTCGAATTCGGTGACATCGAAGGCATTCCGCGACTACTTGATATCGGGCAGTGCAACGATGCCTATTCAGCGATCAAAATAGCCGTAGCGCTCGCAGGAGCATTCGATTGCGGAGTCAATGACCTGCCGCTGTCTTTCATACTTTCATGGTATGAGCAGAAGGCTGTCGTCATCCTGCTTACACTGCTCAGTCTCGGTATCAAAAATATCAAGCTCGGGCCGACTCTTCCGGCTTTTGTTTCGCCAGCGGTGTTGAATGTGCTTGTCGAAAAATTCAACATCGCGCCTATATCCACGGTCGAAGCCGATATGTAACCGGTTGCTCTGGCGTGGGTTTTCTCTAAAGTGGGTGTATTGAATACAGGCGGAGGAACATCTCCGCCTGTTTGTGTGTTTACATGAGTCGTTGTTCTGTGGGATTGGACAATTTCATGTATTGTGAGTAAAATTATTCTACGTTTTACTGTTATTTACCGGATTTAGATTATGATGGGTATGGGTAACGATCACAATAACCATACATGGTATATGTCCAGTGAATTGGTTTATTGCCAGCTATCATCGGGAGTGTTACTGTCATGCGGCAGTATTACATGTGCCGTGCCTGGCTGTATTGACGGCAAATCAGGGTGGTCATAGTGAATATGATTGTGTTGATCCCGAGTTTTGCAACAGTATTTAGGTGTCGCAATTGCGGCAAGGTCATGTCAATCGAAAGACACCGAGGGGTGACGAAATGGAAATAAAACAAAGCCTTTGTGCGCTGGCACTGATCGTGGCAGTTGTTTCCGGCGGCGTGGCTCGTGCCGATAAGCTTGGGGTTGTGGCGACGCTCGTTTCCGTCAAGGGAGAAGTCGAAGTGTGGAGCGCCAGAACAGGTGAATGGCGCATAGCGAATGAGGGGGACCTGATAACATCCAAGGACTTAATCAGGACCAGAGACAAATCCGAGTGTGCTGTCAAGTGGCTCAAAGGCAATATGGTCAAGCTTTTGCCTGACACCGAACTTGAGTTCAAACAAATGAGGATGGAACCGTCGAAAGGGAGCGAAGAAACGCTTCTCGTCGTCAAGGGCGGCAGCGCGCTTTTCAAGAGCAATGAAATGGATGGCGCGAATTCCGCCTATGTGGTACAGACAGCAAATGGGGCAGCGTCGCTGGACGAGGCAACTCTATTTGTCGATGCTGGCAGTACTTCCGCGACCAGGATGGCATGTCTTTCCGGCACGGTCAGGGCGACGGGGGCAAACGGAGCAATGGTTGCGTTGCCGATAGGGCAGGAGGCTTCGATATCCAGAGGGCAAATCGTCAACAGAACTCAGGCGGAGCTTGGCACGGGTGGTATCAGTGCCCCCGGTTTGATGGAGGGTACCCCGGACGAGACTGCCGCGCCAGTGGTATCGACACCTTCCGCAGATGTTGTCGATGACGATGAGGGCGATACATGGGTAGTCGTCAACAGCGCAACGAAATTGGATTTTACAATGGAACAGCAGGTTCCGGCGGATGGCGGAACGGTGAGTCCCGGCGACTTGTCCGGGGGAGCATCAGGTTCCGTTGGCGGTGGTCCCTCGGGCCGTACAGGCCAGAGCCCGGACGACACGTCATCAACCGTGACACCACCGGCGAGTGAAGCCGTCGACGACAATGCCGGTAATACCTGGGTCGTCATCAACAACTCATCGTCGATCACTTTCGGCAAAACGCCTGTGGCATCGAATACGCCGCCTCCTTTTTCACTTGTGGACATCAGCGGCGACATCCAGGATGATTTCGCAATTTCAAATCTGATGGCGGATGGCAAAGAGCAACTGGCAAGAGAATCTGATACTCAGGCGCCACAACTGATACTGTTCCAGCCGCAAATGATGTTTTCGACAGATGGCAACACATGCTCAAGACGGGGTGACAGGCTGACATGCACAGTCTCAGGCCTTACGGAACCCGGTGCGAGGCTGATGATAAATGACATCGTATATACCGTGGACAACGATGGCACTTTTTCTCATCTCATAGAAATGGATATGCTTGCTTCTATCATAACGGTAGTCGCAGAAGATGCCTCGGCCAACAGGGAAGTTAAAAGGATAGACCGAAATCCGAGAGACATTGCGTTTTTCGATGTCAGCGCATCTCCTTCGACCGTGATTGCAAATGGCTTGAATACGCTGACGATTACGGTGCATGTAAGGAATTTTATGATGGAACCAGTCGACGGGGTTGCCATATCGATGGAATCCGGCGATGGCGGGACACTGTCATCCAGTTCGCTTGTATCGAGTGGCGGAGTGGCAACAGTCGTCTTTACACCGGCGCTTGCCGGATATGATCGTACGGTAAATGTCACGGCGCGAGCAGGGCACATGTCGGACACGCTGGCGATAACAGTACTGGCGGATTTTCCGCCGGTCATCGAAGATTGACGCGAGAGGTATGATATGAGGTCAATTATCAGGACAACGATCATCGCATTTATGGCAGTCGTTTATGCAGTGCAAGCGAGCCCTGTCAATGCGGCCCAGACTGTAGGTATCCAAAAGGATGAACTTGGCATCAGGCGCATGGCAGTTGTTTATCCCATGCCGGGTTCCACCATTTCAGACATGCAGCCGATGATCACCATTGATTTTTCGGCGCTCGAAACCCAGGTCGATATTGCATCGGTAATCATCACTTTCGACGGTTTCGGAGTTAGCGAAGAGTCGGAAATCAATCCTGTATACGCAGTGTACAAACCAGAGGGCAAGCTGGTGCCGGGGAAACACGAGGTCCGCGTAACGGCAAAGAATGTCAATCATGAAGATATCGAGCCGCTTGCATGGCTGTTTACCGTTGTCGACACAACCGGAAAGGCTGATGCCGGAGCCGACAGGACAACGGGACGCCTTCTCGTATCCACTGACTACATCAGCGCTGACTACGCAAAAATGCAAAATTACGATATCGCTGAACGCTTTCGCGAAAAAGAGGGGATGAAAACGAACGCTGATCTGTCATTCACTAATTCATCGGACGGGCGGACGCTGTCAGGTACATATCATCGCGAAACCCAGACTTACTCGGACATGGAAATCGACAAGTTCAGAATCCAGTACATCGATACGAAATTTCGTGCGGATGCCGGGCATTTCTGGGCGCAGTGGACTGATCTCTCACTGCTCGGCGGTGAAATTGAAGGAGTTCAGGTCAGCAAAAACATCGGCTCCAACCGTTTCCAGATTATTTCGGGGCGCACTCAGGACCCTTCGACAAGTAACGGTGACAGACAGTTCACCTCAGGCATACGCTCCGAGTCAACTATCGGCAAGCACACCCTCGGGCTGATCGGACTCGTATCGTCAAACAATCCCGGCGCGTCCTCGGCAGATGCCTCGACGCGGCAGAAACTTCTGTCGGTGCAGGACGAATATGCAATCACGGACTTTATGATCGCCAGGGTCGAACTCGCAAAATCCATTGACGGACAGATAGGTGCAAATACTACGCGGAACGATGCCATGCGGATGCAATTTGTCACATTGACAGAGATTTACTCTGCCGAGGCGGAATACTACAGGATGGACACGGGATTTTTGCCCATATCGGAAGGTAGTTCAAAATTTCTGAAAAGCAACCGAAAAGGCTATCGCGTAAAAGGTGACTGGCGCGCGCTCGCATGGATCAATGCGGGGGCCGAATATGAAGATTATGACACATTGTCAAATGACCAGAGATCAAAAAGAAGCCAGTATTACATGACTCTCAAAAAAAATGGGAAAAGTCTGACCGCGCGCAATTCCAGACTCGAAGTGTCCTCCGGCACAACGTCGAAAACAACGGGCATTACGGCAGATTACGTGATTAAACCGGTCGGGCCGTTCGGCGCTTCCAGACTGTCCGCTGGCTGGATGAATATTGATTTTTCATCACTAAACATCAATTCCAAAACAGACAATTTCCAGTTCGCTCTCCGTGGTACTTACGGGAGGAGACTGCTGTTTTCGCTCTCTTCAAGTCATGGCGACTCGGAAGAGTCCATGACAGCGGCAGTGACGGAAAGCGCATCGAAAAACGGCAGTCTCACATGGCATGCCATTCCGGGAAAACTATCATTGTCTGTGAAATACGATGCGGTGACATCGGAATCGACCGGAGTTGACAGGAAAGAGACGACCGGAAAGGCCGGCATGAAATACACGATCGACGATACTACTTCCGTTACGCTTGATTGCGAAAGGATTTCGTCACGTGATGAAGTGACGCCGGTATACAACTACACGCAGAAAATCATCAGAAGCGGCATGGAACGCAGTTTTTAGCAACGAATGGCTTTTGGAACAAATTGATTCGGGACAGAACCGAATGTAATCTAAACCGAATATGCAAAGGGGCACGCCATGAAACGAAACATGACAGCGGTTATGGCACTGATTATCGGATTATTTGCGGTGGGTGCAATAGCCAGAGCGGAATCGTTACCGAGGTACATCAGCTATCAGGGCTATCTCGCGCAGAATGGCACTGCAATTACGGGATCGAGATCGATCACTTTCACACTGTATGACGCCGCTACTGGCGGAGCGCAATTGTGTACATCCGGTGTGCAGAGTGTTACTGTGACAAACGGATTGTTTTCGCATAATATCGGTTCCGCCGGATGCGATCTCTCATCAATAGATTTCGCACAGCCGGTTTTTCTTGAAATCAGCGTTGAAGGAACGGCTTTTTCCCCGCGAGAACAGATCACGGGAGCCGCTTATTCGCTCAATACCCGGGCAGTCAGTGTCTCTTTCTCTCCTGCAGGCAGTATCGAGTCATCAAATGCGCAAGCCGCAATTACCGAACTCGACAGTGAAAAACTGGCGAAAGCCGGAGACACGATGACAGGCGATCTCGATCTGGGCGGCAACGATATCACAAACGCCGGGACGGTCGCGGCAAGCTCATACACGGGTGACGGCTCGGGGCTTTCCGGCATAATCACGCGGAGCAGTTCGGTCGAAGACACGTCGCCAGCGGTAGCGATAACGCAGATGGGAGAGGGCGGGGGACTGTACGTCGGCAGATACAATGTCCCCGGGACAGACCCGATGGTCGGCGGCGACACCAACACGCAGGTGCCATTCATGAAATTCACCTACGGCGGCAATCCCTATTTCACAGTCAACTACAACGGGGACGTGACCACGAACGGAACGGTCACGGCGAGCTCGTTTACGGGCGACGGCTCGGGTATCACCGGAGTATCTGACAGCACAAAACTGGCGAAAGCCGGAGACACGATGACAGGCGATCTCGATCTGGGCGGCAACGATATCACAAACGCCGGGACGGTCGCGGCAAGCTCATACACGGGTGACGGCTCGGGGCTTTCCG
>CAZQSL010000062.1:0-11411 GCA_964595945.1 uncultured bacterium | reverse complement strand
CCTATTTCACAGTCAACTACAACGGGGACGTGACCACGAACGGAACGGTCACGGCAAGCTCGTTTACGGGCGACGGCTCGGGTATCACTGGCGTATCTGACAGCACAAAACTGGCAAAAGCCGGAGACACGATGACAGGCGATCTCGATCTGGGCGGCAACGATATCACTAACGCCGGGACGGTCGCGGCAAGCTCATACACGGGTGACGGCTCGGGGCTTTCCGGCATAATCACGCGGAGCAGTTCGGTCGAAGACACGTCGCCAGCGGTAGCGATAACGCAGATGGGAGAGGGCGGGGGACTGTACGTCGGCAGATACAATGTCCCCGGGACAGACCCGATGGTCGGCGGCGACACCAACACGCAGGTGCCATTCATGAAATTCACCTACGGCGGCAATCCCTATTTCACAGTCAACTACAACGGGGACGTGACCACGAACGGAACGGTCACGGCAAGCTCGTTTACGGGAAACGGCACACTGACTTTGTCAAAATCGAATATGGGCGATGCCATATTGGCTAATCACACTGGTGCAAGCGGCAATCTGCTTACACTTCAGTCCGATAGCAGCAACAAGTTCACTATCAGCAAAACCGGAAAAATTACTATCGCAAGCACTGCCATAGCCGGGCGGGAATCAATTTCTGCCGGCGCCGCATGCCAGACTGTCTCGTCGACCGACGTATCCGCCAACAGTGTCATACTCGTCACGCCCATCACGACTGATATTGCAGCGGGGGCGACGCTGAAGGTGAAATCCATATCAGCCGGGGTTTCCTTTCTCGTCTGTACCGCTGACGAGTCGAACGTGGGCGCGTCAAACGCTTTTTCGTATCTCGTAATAAATTGATTTGGATTTTTCGCTGTATCACTTGTGATCTGAATGGCAGACTCGGATCAATCGATCCGGAGGTGGATTATGAAGAGAATAACCATATTCACGTTGTTGGCAGCATTGGGTTTCGCGGCCACGGCATTCGCTGGATCAGCAAAAAATGGCGGGACGTCGCAGATACTATTGGACAGTGTCAACTCCTCGGGCGGCATAGCGACAGCAGGCGACAGCAAACTGTACTCTTCCATCGGCCAGCAATCTGCTCCAGCGGTAAACAATTCCAATGGCTATACACTGATGGGCGGATTTCTTGCCGTAGTCGATGAGACTCCTCCCACGGTCGTTATCACCGCGCCGGCGGCTTCCGCCGGTATTTCGGGGCAGATTGCCATAGCTGGGACAGCTTATGACGCTAATGGCCTGACATGGACTCTGTATTACGGTCCGGGTGAGTCGCCAGCAGTGTGGAAACAGATTTCTTCAGGCAACCAGAATATCACCGATAATGAACTGGCCCAGTGGGATTCGTCTGAACGAAAAGGCGCATACACACTCAAAATCGTCGCGGTGGACAGTCGCGGAAACACAAGTGAAGGCACTGTTGTAATCGGGGTGTCAAACACCATTACAATATCCGGGAATCTTCCTGCTTTCAAATGGATGATACTCAGCACGCCTGTAGAACCTGCCGTGGCCGATCCGGCAACGATGTTCGGTACCGGCGAATACAAGGTCTACAGATGGGACCCGGATGTCGAAACAACAAATGAAAGACAGGGAAAAAACAGATTGCCGTCAGAGCTTCACGCCGGAAACGGGTTCTGGATCAAGGCTTTTTTCGATGATCACGCATATTCATTCGATGGTAGTGTCGTCGACACGACCCGGGATTTTGTAGTCACGGTCAAGGACGGATGGAATCAGATAGGCACGCCTTATGACCGGGAGTTTCCCTGGGAGCAGGTGCGTGTGAGGCATGGCGGAACTGAATATGATCTCTCGACTGCGGCTTCGATGGGCTTCATTTCATCGACGCTACAAGGGTATGATCCCGATGCTAATTCGTGGGTTCAGCTTGGCATAAATGACAACATGCAGCCGCGGACAGGCTATTTCATGCGGGCATACGGCGAATCTCAACTGCTGTTCGGACCTGGGGCCGGATTGCCCGGTGGTGTGCGCCGAGTCGTGGCCCCCGTATATGATTTTCGCATGCAAATTTCCGCATCGACCACCAATGCCGCTGATATCGACAACTATATTGGCTTGTCTTCGTCGGCTTCGACGGGATATGACATCCTTGACGCCGAAGAACCGCCTCTGTCACCGGAAGACAGTTACATTTCTCTGTATTTTTCTGATAACGATCCGGCTTCAGGTGTTGCCAGATATGCAAATGACATCCGGCCTCTTCTTCGTGCCGCGGAGTTTTCAGGATGGGATTTCGATGTGCAGACCAATCAGACCGGAAAGACTGTTACACTGACGTGGAATAACGCAGCTCTTCCGAATGACAGGTTTTCTTTTATACTATTGAATTCTGACACCGGCGAGCGGATAGACATGAGTGCAACGGGCGTTTATGAGTATACAGCCCCGGATGATCCATCGTATACAACGCATTTCAGGATTATTGTCACCAGACTGCAGTCAGGTGAAGTGACGAGGACAGTCACCCTTACGCCGGGCTGGAGCCTTGTCAGCGCACCGGTTGACACGACCGTTACAGGCGCGCTGTCTCAACTCGGTGACGATCTCCCGATGCTGAATGTCTACCAGTTTTATGACAATGAGTATTATGCCGGAGAAAACGCTGACATACAGGCAGGGCAGGGCTACTGGATATATGTGGCTGACAATACGGAAATCGACATTACGGGAGTACCGGTCGACAGCGAACTCAGGATAAGCCTGAAATCCGGCTGGAATCTGCTCGGCAATCCCTTCGAAACGGACATCCCCTGGGAGACGGCCGCATTTGAAAGCGATGGAAAGACCATGTCTCTTTTCGAAGCGGTTTCGAACGGAATGACTAACGGCATGCTTCTCGAATATAACGGCGCCAGTTACACGCCAGCCAGTGTGCTGAAACCCTGGAAAGGCTATTTCCTGAAATCCGCAAAAGACTGCGTTTTGCTGCTGAAACAACAGTAACAATTATTCTGTCGTAAGGGCACACATAATATATGTGGTTTTCTCGAATTGACTTTCGCGCGCGAGAGTCCTACCATATCCACATTATGGGAATGACACTTACTGAAAAGATCATCGCCGCTCACAGCGGCAAAGACACGGTCCGGCCGGGCGAGATAGTAATGGCCCGCTGCGACCTCATGCTGGGGCACGACGTAACCGCGCCCCCGGCGATTCAGGAGTTCAGGAAAGTCGGACTCGACCGCGTGTGCGACCCCGACCGGCTGGTACTTGTCAATGACCACTTTATCCCCAACAAGGACATAAAGTCGGCTCAGCAGGCGAAGACCATGCGGGAATTCGCAAAGGAACAAGGGGTTAAGAAATACTTCGAGGTAGGCCGCACAGGCGTCTGTCACGTACTTCTTCCCGAACAGGGACTTGTCTCGCCGGGCGACCTCGTGATCGGGGCCGACAGCCACACATGCACCTACGGCGCACTCGGCGCCTTTTCGTCGGGTGTAGGCAGCACAGACCTTGCGGCGGCATGGGCGCTCGGCGCCATCTGGCTCAAGGTGCCCGAAACCATCGCTTTTGTCTACAAGGGCAAACGAGGCAAATGGGTTTACGGCAAAGACATCATCCTGCAGACCATCGCAAAGATCGGTGTCGACGGCGCACGCTACAAAGCCATGGAATTCAAGGGCGAAGGCATTGCCGACCTTACCATTTATGACCGCTTCACAATGGCTAACATGGCCATCGAAGCCGGCGGCAAAAACGGCATTTTCGAAGCCGACTCGCTCACTGCCGAATTCCTCGCGGGACGCACCGACCGCAAAGGCATCGTCTACAGGAGCGATCCAGATGCCGTCTATTCACAAATCGTCGAAATCGATCTCGACACGCTCGGCCCGGTCGTGGCATGTCCGCACCTGCCCGAAAACGTGAAGCCCGTCGGCGAACTCAAAGGCACAAAGATCAACCAGTCCATCGTGGGTAGCTGCACCAATGGCTGGCTCGACGACCTGCGCCTCGCGGCACAGGTCATCAAGGGCAAAAAAGTGCACCCCGATGTCAGGATGATCGTCCTACCGGCCACACAGGACATTTACCTCGCGGCCATGAAGGAAGGACTCTTCGAGATATTCGTCAATGCCGGAGCGGCGGTCAGTACACCGACCTGCGGCCCCTGCCTCGGAGGTCACATGGGCATCCTCGCTGATGGAGAAGTCGCAATCAGCACCACCAACCGCAACTTCGTCGGACGCATGGGACACCCAACAAGCGAAGTTTACCTTGCCAACCCCGCAGTAGCGGCCGCTTCAGCCGTCGCTGGCGAAATCGTCCATCCCGAAGCTATCTGATGGTAACGGCAGGTTATCTGGAGAATACAAATGCAAAAGATCATAAAAGGTAAGGTCTGGAAGTTCGCACACAATGTCGATACCGACCTCATCATCCCCGCACGCTATCTCACGACGTTCGACGAAAAGGAACTCGCGAAACACTGCATGGAAGACGCCGATCCGGATTTCGTCAACAAGGTTAAACCCGGCGACATCATCATCGCAGGCGACAACTTCGGTTGCGGCAGCTCGCGCGAACACGCCCCGCTCTGCATCAAGGCCGCAGGCGTCACGGCCGTCATCGCCACATCGTTTGCGCGCATCTTCTTTCGCAACGCCATCAACATCGGCCTGCCAGTCCTCGAAGTTAACGAACTTTGGGCCGCCACCGACGAAGGTGACGAGATCGAGATAGATACCGAGACCGGCAAAGTCACCAATCTCACAAAAGGCACGAATTTCGAAGGCGCTGCCTTCCCTGAATTCATCACCGGCATTATCAACGCCGGGGGCCTCATCGAGTGGGTGAAAACCCAGTCAGCATAGATTACACGCAATCACATCGGACAACACAAAAAAGCCTCCCTGCCGGGAGGCTTTTTCGTTGAGTTGCAACACCCTTGAAGCATGTAGGATTTGCCCTAACGGCTGGATCACGGGCATCCAGCCGGTAAGTTCTGCTATTTGACAGTAACGGTAGTTTCCGACACGGTTGTTGAATCGACCCTGCACCCGGGGGTAAAGGTGCCTTTTATATTGTACGCACAGGTGCCGCCTGTGGCGCCCCGCGGCAGAGTCTGCCATGAGCTTGATGATTTACACCTGGCTTCGAGCGTTTTTGCTGTGCCACCGGACACGGCGCATGTCAGTTTGTACTTTGTTGAAGTGGCGCCGGAAGATGGATTCATTGTAGCTTTGACGGTGGTCGCAGATTTCACCGTGACGGTTGATGCGTCAGTCTGGAGTGAACCGTTTGCGCGGCATGATGGGGTGTATTTGCCACCAGCCGAATATTTGCAAGTGAGTGATGAATCAGATGTTTTGCCCCACTTGTAGCTTGCTCCGCATCGGCCTTCGAGTGAGGAAGGAGTAAACCCCGAAGGTTTGCATGTGAGAATATACGTATCGTTCACTGTGCCGGAAGTGGGGGTTACGGTAGCGGCGAGTATGGGCTTTGTTATAGTGACAGCCGGTGCGTTTGCGACTGTCGATCCACCGAAACGGCATGCTGATGTATATGTGCCGGCTGCGGAATACTTACATGTGAAGCTTGTGCCTGAGACGGCGCCCCATTTTGAGCTGGCGGCGCAACGGCCTTCGATCTTTGCATTGGAAACCGATGGTGTGCAGGTGGTTTTGAATGAGTCGAGGGTTGTGCCGGAAGTGGGGGTTACAGTAGCGGTGCCGGTCGTGGCGGCAGTGACTGTCACCGAAGAAGCGTTAGCTGTGGTAGTGTTGTTAGCGCGGCAAGACGGGGTGTAGGTGCCTGCCGCGGAGTATGTGCAGTTAAGGGTTTTCGCGGAAGTAATGTCAGACCATGAATTGGCGGTTGCGCATTTTCCTTCGAGTTTGCTTATCGTGCCTCCTGATGCGGAGCAGGAGAGCTTGAATGTGGTTGCCGTAGTACCTTTGGCCGGAGTGACTGACGCAGTGATCCTGGTTGTTGTGGAGGATGAATCAGTGACTGTGACGGGTGTATTTGCATCGTCTGTGATTGAGCCATTGATACGGCATGCCGGGGTGTAGGAGCCGGTCGATGAGTATGTACAAATGGCTGATCCGGACGATGAAGTCACCCAGGAAGAAGTGGAGGAACAACGCGTTTCAGTGGTGGTGACAGTGCCGGTGGTCGCGCAGGAGACAGTAGCGGTTTTCGAAGACGCGAGGTCGATAGTCGTGGGAGACACGGATGTCGTGACAGTCGGCGCCGTGGTGACTGATGAAACTGTCATGTAGAGAGGATACTCTTCGATATTGACCTGCCCGTACCTGATCTTGCCGTATCCCTTATCACCCCAGCCCGTGCCCCAACTGTTTTTGATGATCCATGCGGAGTTCGCATCGTCATATCCTACAATAGTGATAGCGTGTCCCCCGACATATTTGCCACTGACATGTGAGTAAACGCCGGATGTGTAGTAATAAAAGTCTTCATACACGTCGATAGCCGCCATAATCGGGCCTGAGACAAGAGCGCTTTTCATAGCCGTTTTATCAGATTCGGGCAGATAGCTCCATCCCGATATTTTTGTGAGACGCGACTGCCAGTCAGAGCAGCGGAGCGAACATGCGTTGTCCGAATCCTGATAGGGCAGGCATGCCTCATCTACGACGCCGGTACTTTGCAAGCGTCCGGCCGCATCGTCGAAGGTCCAGCCTTCCGAACACTTTGCGCCGCCGCAGGAAAACAAGTCTGATTCTGAAAGATCAGGGGTGGCTGTCGCAGAATTGCCATTGATCTTGATAGCTGACTCCACAACGGCGAGAGCGGCATGAGCGACGCAACTGCCGCAGTCACCCTGGTCCTTAATGGGTGTAAGAAAGTCCCCTGAATTTGAGCGCCAATCGAGATAAGCGGGCAACGAACTCGCCGCGTAAAGCGTTTTGGGAGCGGAGCGTTTGACTGCGGTGGTCGGGGCGATAAACCCTGCGAGTTTAAATTTTACTTCATCGCTCAGCACTGATATTTCCGTGTCACCGGCTTGCCATTCTGCTTGTTCTTCCGCAATTTTTGCATTGATTTCATCTGCGGCACTCACTGTCGAAGCCGAATCTTCTGATGACTTGCCCCCGCCACATCCGGCAATCATTGTGATGGTCAATGACAGCAGAATGAGATACAGTGATAACAGTCCGTTCTTTTTCATGCCGCCTCCGCATTTTATTGTCATATATCTCCGGTGGCTCAGGAGACCCGTACTCTTACGATATTCATCCCGCGAGTTCAGACGACACATTTTTTGCGGCTGATGATATGATGTCACGTATCGAATTGAATGTGCTGGAAGCAGTGTCGTCATCGGTGACAAATTGCGAAAGCACATCTGAAAGCCCGGAGTCGTACTTGTTCGAGAGATTGAGCAGATATTGGCTGATCTTCCATGTGTTTGCGTTGATGGCTGCCTGTTCGGACTGGTCATCAGCGTCGGTAGTAGCAGTCGTTGTGCCGGCAATGATGTCTCCCGCAGCTGATGAGGCCGAATCCGAAGAAGTTTCCAGAATATCATCAGTCTGGGCAGCGCCGCATTGTGGGCATACGGTAGCGTCTTCCGACAGAGAAGCACCGCATACTATGCAGGCGGAGTTGCTTGTTTTTGATGCTCCGCCTGCGCCGCCGGTACCTTCGGTTTTTTCCGTGTCCTCTGCTTCGGATGTTTCGTCAGCAGCCTGTAATGCCGCGCTTTCAGTATCCGTGCCGCCGGAAGAACTGCCCGTACTGCCGACAGCGGTAACGGCGCTCGCGACTGCCGCACCTGCCGAATCCGTGGATGCCGCACTGGTTGCCGATGACGGCAACGCGTTTTCAGCTGCCTCATCCTGACCGGACACATGTGCCGGAAGTATATAGGAAAGATCCCCTGTTTCGGCTGCTATCTTGAATCGTTCCGCGAGATCACTGAGCATCTGCGCTTCATAATCATCATCGGTTTCCGCAGAAGCGTTTTCCAGTTCTTCGACGATGCTGTTCATGGTTTCCTGAAATGACTGTGTGTCAGAACTCTGTATGACCGAAAGCTGCGACAGCAGCTCCGATACGTCCGAAGCGGCGAATGATTCACCAGCTTCGGCCACTGCGGGCAAGGATGTGGCTGAGGTATTGACGGTGGCAGCCGAAGGGTCGATCCTGTTTATCTTCATTTGGGACTGATAGATAACCTGCCAGATGTTTTGTGTGTCGATGTTTGCAATTGACATTGTACCACCTCTAAATTTCTTTTTGTCGTTCAGGACTTTGCCGCGGCAGTTTGAGAATACACGACAGCTTGTGTATTGGAGCCAGTTTCTGAAACTTGCCAATTTAGACGCAATGATAGCGTATTTTTATTTGGGTGGCTGAAAATAATACCGTGTGAGCTATGTCACATGTGTCTGGGGAAATGAAAACAGATGTTATTCGGGATTGACGATAATCTCGCCGCCGCTGAAAACAGTGCCGTTGATCTGAATCTCTATCAAGTGGCGGCCAGGATAATAACGGCGGGTCGTGACCTGAGCGAAACTGTGTTTTTTTGTGATTGATATTTTGCTTTTCGGAGGGATCACGGTCTTCTTGAGCTTGAAGACTTTTGGACTCAGGGAACCGTCGGCGCGGACATGGTGCACAATATAGTCGATCACGAGGGTCTGGTCATCGCCGTCTGTAGAGAGTACATCGAAATTGATACTGATGGAGTCACCGATAGAGATAGTATCGGGCCTGATGTCAAAATAGGCTATGTTGACGCGGGCCTTGCCCTTGACGCCGTGGAGTTCGAGAGCCTGGGGATTACCTTTCTTGATAAGTGTGCGAAGCGCGCGAGATGCCATCTTGTCGAAATCGCCGATGTCTTCCTTGTGCCATCGTTTGATAGTGCCGATCACCTTGTCCGGGTGATCGCGTGAAATATCGTTGAGATTGTTCGCCACACTTCGACGCACATTTTCAGAAGGATCATTCTTGAGATTTTCGAGGATGACGAGGATATGGGCCGGGTCTCGTTTGAGCGCGGGGATTGCGAGCCCCCACGGCAGATATGGGCGGCATCCCTCGCTTGCGAGGCGGCGCACTCCTTCGTGATCGTGTCGGCTCCAGGCAAGCATCCGCTTCATCGTGATGGTAAAATCTTTGTGCAGAAATGGGCGGATGGCGAATTCCGCCGAGATTGTTTGTGTAAAAGTCTCAAGAGCGTACATGGAAAGCTCCCAGTCATCGAGCCCGTAAAGTGCAACATATTCCGAAAAAACCATCGCCGCAAATCCGCCCTGTTTGAAATGCCGGTTTGCTCTGTAGAGGATCGGTAACGCATCGGGAAAAATTTCCGGGAGCTGTTTGTGTGCCATTTTTGTGATGTGTCGGAGCCTGTCTTTGAGTTCGCGTTCAGGCCATTTCGTGTCGTGGACTGCTGAAAGAAATGCAGCAGTATCGAATTTAGAATATGATGAGGAAAACGATGAGGCAATCTCTGAGATTATCTCGTCGGAAAACAGCGTGTTTTTAAAAGGCTCGCCCATATATGGCATCCTTCGCTGGAAAAAAATAATAATTCGTTGATTCTCATTCTGATAATATCATCTGCAGTAGGGATTGTGCAACTTTTCATAACCTATTGTCGAAGAGTCACCGTGTCCCGGAAGGATGGATATATCGCCGTCAAGTATCAGGAGCTTGCTCTTAATGTTGTCAATGAGAGTTTTATGATTGCCGCCCGGCAAGTCAGTGCGGCCAATCGAACCTTCGAAAAGCGTATCGCCGCAGAAAAGCGCCTTGCCAGCGAGGAGGCAGAGTCCGCCGGGTGAATGCCCTGAGGTAGAGATCACTCTGAATTCTAGTCCTCCCGCGTAGATGATTTCACCATCGGTGATGAAACTGTCGATCGTGGGTTTTTGCCCGAGGCGGACGCCGAACATGGAGCATTGCAAGTCGTAAGCCTGTACAAGTGGCATCTCGGCTTCGGCAAGCCTGAACGGCGCCCCCGTGGCAGCCTTGAGTCCCGCCACTGCTCCTATGTGATCGACGTGGGCATGTGTCGCGACAATCAGTTCAATTTTCAGTCTCATGCGTTCTGCCGCCTTGATGATGCGTTCCGCCTCATCACCAGGGTCGATCACTATACATGAGCTGCTTTCAGTCGTACCGGCTATGTAGGTATTTTCACAGAATGGTCCTACGACTATTCTTTCATAGATCATGGCGCCCCTCATTTGCTTGAGTCTGTTACATTGTGGCAAATTTCGCGAAGTGCTATCATTTTGATATTGGTCGCACCTCGATGAATTCTGTGGTGACAGTGCCGGCGCGTTCGATTTCAATGATTCTGAATCCCCATCCCTCAGGGCCTTCGATGTGGCTGCCAGAGGCGATTGTGCACAGGTAACGGGTGGAGCCGAAGGTTTCGTCACGATTTTCATGGTGGTGCCCGTAAATGTACAGCGGGACTTTACGTTGCTCGATTTCGTCGGAAAGCGTTTCAGGCCTGACAGTCTCTTCGAGCGTCAGGATGTCTTTTGATTGAAAATCACGGCGTGGATTATGATGTGCGGCAATTATTGGTGTCGTGCCGTCGAGCGACGCGAGAGATGCTTTCAGCCAGTCGAGTTGCCGTTGTGTCACACTGCCAGAAGCGGCTTTTGCAAGGGCAGCCCAATCATTGCCGCCAGCGCTCATGATCTTTGTCGCGTCTCGCGCCGCGCCTGAACGGTCGAATGTATTGAGTGCGATCAGCGTAAAGCTGCCGATGCGCGCGGTATAGTTGCGCGCGCCGAAATGTTTTTCCCATAACGCGTCGCCGCTTATGCTCATGAATGGACCTGCGGAAAAGTGCATCAGATCGTGATTGCCGGGCACCGCGAATACCGGGACATTGACTGTTGACTGTACCTTTGAAACGATCATGGGAAAATCTCTGCCGTACTGACCGGGTTGATAGGCGAGGTCGCCGGCAAGCAATACAATGTCTGGCCTTGAGTTTGCGGCTGCCCGCAGGATTGATTCCCGTAGATCGTTGAAATTGACCGTTTTGTCAGTGTTGACGCCGCGTGTATCTCCATAGTGCAGGTCTGCTATTACCGCGATGCGAAGCTTTTCGGGCATTGCTGTCATGACCCACAATGCTTTTCTGTGCGTTATCTCGTGTGGGGTGGCGCCTGCCGTCAATGCGATTGTGATATCGTAAGCTCCGGGAGAAAGGTGATTTGGTATTGATGCCGTAAAAGTGTAATTGCCGGACGAGTCATGGCCGTTAGTGATGATGGACACAGGAATGGCGGGATGATCAGTTGCCGAAGGAAACAGCGAGGCGGAGGAAACGGATACTTGTGCTGGCGAGGAAACCGTGAGGGTAAACGACTCGGACGCCTGAGAAATGATTACCGGCGAAAAAGCCGCTGGGGT
>CAZQSL010000061.1:1899-20456 GCA_964595945.1 uncultured bacterium | reverse complement strand
TTCTGTCAAACCATACCTGCCTCATCCACAATCCGTCCACGAGCATCAGGGCGGCTATGATCCTCTGGTCCTTGACAGGATTGAAAGTGAACTCATGGGCCTGGAAAAGGGCAGTACATCGATAATATTTCGCCGGCATGGCTTCGACAAGCTCATACAGCAGGCAAAGCCTTACGGACGTTGTAACGGAGTGCATTTTTTCTGCAAGCTTGTTTCGGACGGCGATGTCATTTCGTGCGGTCCGTTTCTTGGACTCCAGGATTTCTGTTATGGCAACATATATGAGAATACATTTGAAGAGATATGGAATAGCCCGAGAAGAAGCGAAGTGTTGAAGCGGATCGCAAGCCTTGACACGAACAAATGTATGGATAATTGCCGCCTTGATGAAATCAATCAGTACTTGTGGCAGTTGACAGTCGATCCACCGGAACACGTCAATTTTATATAGCCCTGCTCCCATGAGTAAATCCGGCTTTTCGGCAAGATCAATGACTACTTCGATTTCTGCACTTAACGATGTCGCACGGAAAATACGAGGCCGTGTCGTTTCCATGTCGCATACTGCGAGGACCGCCCATCTCGGGTCATCGCTTTCGTGCGTTGACATACTTGTAGCCTTGTATTGGAGCATTATGCACATTTCTCCAGAGTGTCCCGATGATGACAACCGCGACAGACTGGTTTTCAGCAAGGGGCATGCGGCAAGTGCGTTATATGCCGTGCTTGCGATGCGTGGGTTTTTCCCTCAATCAATCCTCGATACTTATGCAACCCCCGGAAACCCGCTTGGCGACCATCCCATTCATAACAGTGTCCCCGGTCTCGAAATTGCCGCAGGATCACTTGGTCATGGTTTGCCGATCGCGGCTGGCATGGCGCTCGCCGCCAAGATCAAATCACGGGATTACCGTACTTTTGCAATCCTCAGCGACGGCGAATGCAATGAAGGCTCGGTGTGGGAAGCAGCTATGTTTGCACCAGCACGGCAACTCGACAATTTAGTGGCGATTGTCGATTTCAACAAATGGCAGGCAACCGGGAGAAGCACCGATGTCCTTTCACTGCAACCGCTCGCGGACAAATGGCGTGATTTTGGCTGGCACGCGTGTGAAATAGATGGACATGATATGTCTGACATTTTGCAATCCCTCGAAGAGGTCCCCCGTGAATATGGCAAACCGACAGTGATTATCGCAAATACGATAAAGGGCAAAGGCATTTCCTTCATGGAAGATGACAACAACTGGCATTACAGAATACCTACCTTCGAAGAAGTGACTGCGGCACACAGGGAGCTGGGATTGATATGAGAAATGCGTTTGCGCGTGAAATCGAAGCGCTTGCTGATGAGCGGCCTGACATTGTCATGTTGAGCGCTGACATCGGGAACAGGCTTTTTGACAGCCTGAAAGCAAAACATCCATCACGCTTTTACAACTGTGGCGTTGCCGAGGCGAATATGATCGGCGTCGCATCTGGCCTTGCGCTTGGCGGACTCAGACCGGTGGCATATACGATCGCGCCATTTATCACGGCCAGATGCCTCGAACAGATCAAGATTGATATATGCTATTTTGACTTGCCCGTGCTTATCGTGGGAGTCGGTGGCGGATTGTCTTATGCCGAACTTGGTGTCACTCACCAGTCCGTTGAAGACATTTCCCAGCTTCGTGTTTTTCCCAACATAAATATTGTCTGTCCATCGGACGCCACGGAAGTCAGGCTTGCGATCAGGGCGGCAGTTGAGTCAGCCCGTCCCACCTACATTAGGCTGGGCAAGAAAAACGAGCCGACTGTCCACATCTCGCCTCCTGTTTTTCAGATCGGCAAATCAATCATGATTCGTGAAGGCACAGACGTCTGCATCACGGCGACCGGCAATATTGTGCCTAATGCAATGGCTGCAGCCGCGATACTTGAGGCTGATGGCATTTCCGCAAGAGTGCTCGACTTCCACACTGTAAAACCACTCGATACCCATGCGCTCACTGAGGCTTTCTCCGGGTTCAGGATTGTCGTCACTGTTGAGGAGCACAGACTCGCAGGAGGATTCGGCAGCGCTGTTGCCGAGTGGCTCGCCGATAATCAACGATATCCGGCGAGACTTGTTCGTATCGGCGTGCCGGACGTTTTTTTCAAGGAAGCAGGCAACCAGAATGACGCACGGGTAAAATTCGCACTGTCACCCCAGGCGATCGCTGACAGAATCGCTGCCGCATTCCATGACTGATGCTTATCATTTTTACTGGAGTGTAAGTATATTATGAATACTACTGCCGCTGTTTTGACAAAAACCGGGCAAGCACTTGAGATCAGACAACTCGACATACCCGTACTCAAGCCGGGACAGGTACTTGTGGAAATCTCGTACAGCGGTGTGTGTCACACGCAGATACTCGAATGCCGCGGCTATCGGGGCAATGATAGATTTCTCCCTCACTGTCTTGGTCACGAAGGTAGTGGTACAGTTGTCGAAACAGGCGAGGGCGTGACTCGTGTCAGGCCGGGGGACAAAGTGATACTGTCATGGGTCAAGGGCAGCGGACACGATGTCCCGGGGACAGTCTATTCCTGTGAAGGCGAAAAAGTGAATGCCGGAGCGATAACGACATTTCAAACTCATTCTGTTATCAGCGAAAACAGATTGACCGTGATCCCCAACAATATTTCCATGCAGGAAGCGGCACTGATAGGATGTGCGGCTCCTACAGGATTTGGAGCAGTGTTCAATACTGCAAAAGCAAGGCCTGGGGACAGTGTCGCCGTATTCGGAGCGGGTGGCGTCGGGTTATGCGCGATTGCGGCGGCGGCGGCATCCGGCTGTGTACCAGTGATTGCGATAGATGTGAACATCTCGAAGTTATCCAAAGCCATCGAAATGGGAGCGACCGAGATTATCGACGCGTCGAAAGCAGACCCGGTCACTGCTATCAGGCACAGTGTTGCCGGCGGCGTCGACATCGCTGTCGAATCAAGCGGTCGGCCGGCCGTTATGATGCAGGCTCTTGACTGCGTCCGCTCCCAGGGGGGCGTGGCTGTCATTATTGGAAATGCTCACTTTGGCGAAACTGTCATTCTCGACCCATCGATGCTCAATCAGGGTAAGAGTCTTCTCGGTACATGGGGCGGCGACAGCCGCCCCGACCGCGATTATGGCAAGTATTGCAGAATAGTCGCATCAGGCAGAATTGATCTGAAACCCCTGATTTCCAAAATATACCCACTCGAAGAGATCAATCAAGCCATTGCCGATCTCGAAAACGGCATTACAATCCGGCCGCTTATTGATATGAAATGGAATGCAAAATGCTGATCGGCGTTGATTTCGATAATACAATCGTGTCGTATGACTCGCTGTTTCACCAGGTTGCCATCGAGTGGAATCTGATACCGCATGATGTCAGTAATAATAAATCCAGCATCCGCAACTATCTGAGAAATGCAGGCCGCGAGGACGCATGGACCGAAATGCAGGGGTATGTATACGGACCGCGAATGGCCGCCGCCGTTCCCCATACTGGTGTTCTGGATTTCTTTTCATTGTTTTCCATGCGTCCGGGATGCAAAATCTGCATCATCAGTCACAAGACGATACATCCATATCTGGGCCCAAAGTATAATCTTCATGAATCAGCATTGTCATGGCTCGCCGGCAATGGTTTTTTTGACAGAGGACGCACCGGGCTTGACGAATCTTCGGTTTATCTCGAATTGACCAAGCAGGCAAAGCTCGACAGGATCGCTGCCCTGAAGTGTGATTTTTTCATTGACGATCTGCCTGAGTTTCTACTCGAACCACAATTCGACAGGGAAGTGCGGCGTATTCTATTCGATCCCTGCGGCAGTTATGAGGCGAATCCCTCATTTCAGCGTTTTAGTTCCTGGCCTGCCATTTCTGATTATGTTTCAACAATATGGAAGCGCGGCAATGATCGATAAGGAAATATTAGAGGCAACCATGTCATTGCTGTCAGAAGCCGGATTGCCAGGCTTTCCGGAAATCCGTGCGCTTGATGGTGGGGGAAACAATAGAGTATTTCTCGTAACCGCAGAAAGTAAATCATTCATTTTGAAATCATATTTTTCTCATCCTCTGGACACCAGAGACCGGTTGAATGCCGAATTCGCATTCACATCTTTTGCATGGGAAATGGGATTGCGCCAGATACCTGAGCCCGTTGCCTGCAACAGGGCAAAGAATATCGCCCTATATGAATACATCGACGGAGAAAAACTGAAACCTGGCGATATCTCCATCGAAACAGTCCGGGCTGCCGGCTCCTTCTTTCTTGACCTAAATACTTTCAGGCATACTGCCGAGGCAGGAATACTCCCTGACGGGTCGGAAGCTTGCTTCTCGGCGAAAGAGCATGTGGAATGTGTCGGCAGACGCCTGGACAGACTTGAGCGTGGCATGACATGCGCCGATGAGATCGGCAGCGCAGCAGTACGTTTCGTATCGACGGACCTGAGGGCATTGTGGCTGGAAATAGTCGATTTCGTTTCGTCTGTCCTTGTGGACAGCGGGGTATCATATACCGAACCTCTGCGGCAGTCCGACAGGTGTCTATCGCCATCCGATTTTGGCTTTCACAACGCAATCAGGGATACGTCAGGCAGGGTCAGATTTATAGATTTTGAGTATGCGGGATGGGATGATCCGGCGAAAATGGCATGTGATTTTTTCTGCCAGCCGGCGGTCCCTGTTCCCTGGGATTTCTTTGATTTTTTCGTTGAAATGGCAATGACTGTATCTGCCGGCGCCGAGGCGGCGTGTTTCAGAATAAATGCACTTTTCCCTCTTTATAGGCTAAAATGGATTATGATCGTTTTAAACGATTTTATCGAATCGGGTGACGCGCGGCGCAGATACGCAAACGATTCGATCACTGGTAACCATCGACGCGCGGCACAACTCGACAAGGCGCTGACGATGTTCGAGCGTCTCAAGGGAAGCTACAACAGGGGAATTCTATGAATACTAATATTTTCGTCATCGGTGCAAATTCCTTTTCAGGGCAGGATTTTGTCGATCTTTTACTCGACAACCCGGAATACTGCGTGACTGGCATCAGCAGATCGCCCGAACGCACGGGGCTCTTTCTGAAATATCTCGGGCGCCGAGACCTCAGCAGATACAGATATATCCAATGTGATCTCAATCAGGACATGGATATGCTCCTCGGGCTGCTCGACGATGTGCAACCGCAGTATATAGTCAACTTCGCAGCGCAAAGTGAAGTCGCTCCAAGTTGGGACAATCCTCACCACTGGTTCGAAACCAATACAGTGGCCCTTTCGAGACTTATCAACCATATCAGCAGGAAAAAATGGCTGAAACGCTATCTGCACGTATCTTCACCGGAAGTCTACGGCACTTGTACGGGTATTGTTAAAGAAGATGCAGCAATGAATCCAAGCACTCCTTATGCCGCATCGAAAGCGGCTGCCGACATGTTGCTCGACGTATATAGAAAACAGTTCGGACTGCCCCTTCTGACTGTCCGCTCCACAAATGTATACGGAGCGCGGCAACAGCTTTTCAAAATCATTCCCCGGACAGTCATTTACTCGAAAATTGGTAAAAAAATCGATTTGCATGGCGGTGGCGCAGCCGTCAAGTCGTACATACACATCAGAGATGTTTCTCGCGGCGAGCTTGCCATACTCGAAAGAGGAAACATCGGACTGACATACCACCTGTCCCCTGATCAAGGCACAGCCGTGAGAGATGTCGTCGCTGCCGTATGCCGCCATCGCGGCGTTTCTTTCGATGATTGTGTCAATATCGCCGAAGAACGTCCAGGCCAGGATGCCGCCTATGTCATTGATTCAACACTTGCCCGCACAGCACTTGGCTGGAGTCCTGTTATTTCTTTCGATGATGGCATTGCAGAGGTCATTTCATGGGTCGATGAGTACTGGCCGGAGATTTCCGCGAGTTCGCTTGATTATATTCACATACCATAAATGGGGGTTTTATGCCTGATATCGATTTCATTTCACTCATACACAAATCAACAAAAAGAGACTATGTGCAGCGTGTCATCGAACACGACAAGGCAACGTGTGCGGAACTTGCATGCAAATTCGGTAAAGAATACTGGGATGGAGACCGCAGTACTGGCTATGGAGGGTACAATTACGATGGGCGCTGGCGTAAGGTCGCGGACGCGATGATAGAGCATTACGGGCTGAAGCCCGGCGACCATATTCTGGATGTCGGCTGCGGGAAAGGTTTTCTGCTCCATGATTTCAAACAGGCTATGCCTGGCCTTGAAGTTGCCGGTGTCGACATATCACAATATGCAATCGACAATGCAAAAGATGAAATCAAGCCATATATCAGGGTCGCCGACGCGGCTTCCTTGCCATTCGATGACAACTCCTTTGATCTGGTTTATTCGATCACCACTCTTCACAATCTTTACATCGACGAACTGTGGAAATCTCTTGAGGAAATCGAGCGAGTTTCTCGCCGCGACAGCCATATCGTTGTCGAAGCTTACAGAAACGAGGCGGAAAAGGTCAACCTCATGTACTGGCAGCTTACGTGCCGGGCCTTTCATACTCCCGAAGAATGGAAGTGGATTTTTAAATCTGCTGGTTATTCCGGCGACTATTCGTTTATTTTCTTCGAATGAGGTGGAGTGAATGGACATTAAGACTCGAGAACCACAATATCAGGTATGCCTGGACCTCACAAGCGAATCAGGCGCTGAGAGCTTCGGGCTGATGAGTGGTCATACATGGCACGAAGACCCAAAACGATTGCTCTTTGTCATGTCGCGCTACAAATTTGTCTCAAAGATGCTCGACGGCAAAAAGAGGGTGCTCGAAGTCGGGTGTGCAGATGCTTTCGGCACCCGAATTGTGAAACAAGCTGTAAATGAGATAGTGGCAATTGATTTCGATCCGGTCTTTATCGATGACGCAATCTCTCGCAAAAGTGACAAATGGCCTGTCGAGTACCGCCAGCATGATATCCTTGACAGCCCAGTTGATGGCCTTTTTGACGCTGCGTTTTCGCTTGACGTGATCGAGCATATCCCTCAGGAAAAAGAATGCTCTTTTCTGGCTAATATAGTATCGTCACTTTCGGAAAACGGGGTATTGATCATAGGTACTCCGACTGTACAGTCTCAGGCATACGCATCCGCTGCAAGCATAGAAGGTCATGTCAACTGCAAGGATCACAAATCGCTGAAACATATTCTTCATGACCATTTTCACAATGTTTTTCTCTTTTCCATGAACGACGAAGTGGTGCATACCGGGTTTTACCCAATGGCCAATTATCTACTCGCCGTATGCTGCTCCAAAAAATAGGGACGACGAAATTGTCAAAGGACTGCGGAAGTGAAAAAAAACAATTCCTGCGAATGCCATATATGTGGCAGCGCTAACACTATTGACATACCGTTGTACGGTGATCTGAAAACGGTCACTTCCGACTGCAAGCCCACCGGGCATAACTGTTCACTCATAATCTGCGAACAGTGCGGGTGTCTGCAGAAGCAGATCGACGATACGTGGCAATCAGTGGTTGACTCGATATATTCGCGATACGAAATGTACCAGCAGTCAGGAGGTAGCGAACCACTTGTTTTTTCGACAGGCACTCACGGAAAGCTCAGGTCCGAAACGCTTGTGCGTATGTTGTCGGACAATTTCTGTTTCCCTGACAATGGAAATCTCCTCGATATAGGATGTGGCAACGGCTCACTTCTCCGAGCCTTTCACAAGGAGTATCGTTGCTGGCAAATGACCGAGACTGAATTGTCAGATACACGCCGGCATGAGATTGAAAGCATTGAAGGAGTATCGCAGTTTTATAATTGCAGTCCTTCGGATATCTCTGGCAGTTATGATATTGTGTCGATGATTCACGTGCTTGAGCATCTGACTGATCCAATCCGGTTTTTGCTTAATGTCAAATCAAGAATCAACTCGAACGGCCTGCTGCTGATCGAGTGCCCGGATTTCACTACAAACCCGTTTGATCTCGTGATATATGATCACTGCACACATTATTCCATCGAATCATTGACGGAAATTCTTAAGTATTGCGGTTATGACGTGATCCTGTCATCCAATCAGTGGGTGCCGAAAGAACTGACTATCGTTGCCAGACTCGGCACTCTTAAGGAATCACATCGAATATCCACGCCTGCCGATAGCTATCACGAAGCCGAAAAACTAATCGGCGATTTAATACAGATGCCGTCCGATTTTTGCTCAAAGGCGGCAGACTATTCATCACGGTGCATTTTCGGTTCTTCGATTTCCGCCACCTGGCTTGCGTCGGAACTCGACTGGAGATTCGACTTTTTCGTGGATGAAGACCCTGCCCGAAATGGACACTCACATTGTGGCAAGCCGATTGTTGCCCCTGACTCGGTACCGCCCGGGTCCTGCGTGCTCGTGCCTCTCCCGAACGCCATTGCAGAATCAGTCGCTGCCAGGTGCGCTACACGTAATGTCATATACTTCACTCCTTCAGCCTTCAAGTACGGGAGCTGCCGATGAGATTTCGACATGGTGTTTTCAGGTCATTTTTGACGAATGGACAGCGCAACAGATGAAAACGACGACTCTGACGGTTGCCATCCCCAATTATAATATGAAAAAGTATATCCCTGTATGTCTCGAAGCGGTTCTCGCTCAATCGGACCAAATCGAAGAGATAATAATCATTGACGATGGCTCGACTGATGGCAGCGTCGAAATACTCCGGCAGTATTCGGAACGCTATTCTAAAATAAACCTGATCCTGAACGTATCCAATCAGGGGGTTCTTGCGAATCTTAACAGACTACTGTCTCTCGCACGGGGCGATTACATTTTTTTCCACGCAATTGACGACATGATACTGCCGGAGTTCATCAAGAAAAGTATGGAAATGCTCGAAAGCCATCCATCCGCTGCCCTGTGTTCGACACTTTCGATGGACATCGACGAACATGGCGCCTGTCTTGGCATAAGCCCGTCACCTGTCGTCACATGGCAAAGTGACTATATCTCTCCTGAAAAGGCGGCAAGGGCGCTTTACCGCCACGGATCATGGTTCATGGGCAACGTCACCATTTATAACAAGAGAATGATTGAATCCGAAGGCGGATTCGACCCTTCGCTCGGTTCATTCACCGACGGGTTTCTTACTCAGGTTCTCACATTGAAACATGGCGCCTGTTTCATCCCGGAAATATTGGGTTGCTGGCGCAGATGCCAGTCCGGTTTTTCTGCGTCTACGGCAGGAGATTTGAATAAGATGAAAGAGATGACAAATGCCGCTTTCACTAAGATGACCGGCAAATATCGGGAGTTGTTTCCGTCTCAGTATGTCAAACGTTGGCGCAATGAAATGGATTATTACATCAGACTGAAAGAAAATGGTATCGTGCCGCCACAGGCAATGCGAAACAACAGCGCGCTGTCTTTGTTTGACAAGGTTAAGCCAGGCCCACATGAAATCAGGTATGGTATGTATGCCAAGAGAATCCGAACTTTTGTTTCAAAATGGGCTCTGAATAATGCAGATGCCGCTAATAAGGCGAAACTGGCCAGGACTCTCGATGCATACCGGGCTTCGATTGATCCCGGGCTCCCGGTGGATGATTATCAATACTGAAAAGGATGTTCACAATGGGACTTGTACCGGAAATCATGAAATTCATTGTCAACGAACATCTGCGGAAACCTCTTCTCCCAAAGATACTGTCTCTCGGCAGACAGAATATCTACGCGACACTCGATGAAGCGATTACCCTCATGCAGGCACTGGGCCATACGCCACACAATATCATATACGACACCTCAATACATACGGCAATACCCGGACATGACAAAAAGTACATATCGGACACCACTTTTTTCAAAATGCTTGCCGGGCCGGATATTTTACTCGAAGCGCTCGATATTTCCGATTTCGAGGGCGCCGATATAGTTCACAACATGAATTTCCCCATTCCGGAGGCCATGAGAGGCAAATACTCTTTCATAATCGACGCAGGCACTTCCGAACACGTTTTCAACCTGCCTCAATCACTGAATAACATTTCGGATATGCTTGAGACCGGTGGCAGGGTCATGCACATACTGCCATGCAATCAGTATGTCAACCATGGGTTTTATCAATTCAGTCCTACAACTTTTTTTGATTATTATGCCACGAACGGTTTTTCAGATGTCAGGGTGACAACCGTGGCCCATTCTACAGAAAACATCTTCAGCCAGCTTATTCCCCTTGAAATAATCCCGGTGTCCGAGCGGATAGTCACTCCGGCGGAATATTCTCTCACACAAATCGTCACGGCCGTAAAAACTCAAGTTTCGACAAACAGCCAGTCACCGGTTCAGTCCGAATACATACAGCATGATGCTGACGCACCGGCCGTCCAGCATTGCGCAGTAACACTCAAACAGGCTGTTGGCAATATCAGACAGGGGAATTTCGATGCCGCCCATGCCATCATGCAGACTATCGGACAGCCTTATGCCGATGACCCTTCGGTAAAGTATTACCGCGCAGTTTGTCTCAACGCTCTCGGCAACTATGACATGGCAGCCGGAATTATCCGCGAATTACTGTCCGATCACGATTTGCCCCCGGTGCTGATTGACACGGCTTCATCGTTTGCGGACGGCAAGACAGGTTACCTATGGGACTCCCGCAAGATGCCCTTTACGAAAAAAGCTGTCAGAAAACTCTTCAAATTGTCAAACCATGCAATCTACAGGTGGATCAATGGGTAAGCCCGTACCAGCCGACGGTAATCTTGGACTCAAGAAAAATTTCGCATGGATGCTCACCAACAAGGCAATAGCCATGATGGCGTCGATCATCATTGCGGCGCTCGCCAATAGGGCATTAGGACCTTCCGGCCGGGGAATACTTGCTGAAATTCAGACCTGGATCGCACTTTTTACAACGGTATTTGGAATTAGCCTCGAATCCGCAATATATCATTTCGCGGATAAAAGCAGATACGGGATCACGGATTCCACGCGATTCAGGACGATTGCATTGCTGAGTATCGGCTGTTCATGCTGCGGAGCGGGGGCTCTATTTGCAACCACGCAAATACTTCCCGGGCAGTTTTCCCCAACGGCAATCCAAAACATATTTCTCGCGAGCCTTGTCCTGTTTTCTTCGATGTTTGCAAATCACATCAACATCTTCATACAGGCGACCGGCAATATCAGACATGTCGCGATCGTCAGCATCATTGTTACGGTGTTTTCATTCTTGCTCACGATAATTGCATATTTTACAGATGCCATCACCGTCCCGATCATGCTTGTACTCACATTTCTCCCTCAGCCGGTAATGATCGCGGGCCTTTTGCTTCCCGTGCTTCGCAAAGACGGTATTTCGGGGAGTTTTTCTGTTTCACTGGCAAGGGGGATAGTCATATCCGGATTGAAGCAGCATATTGGAACGATATCATCATTTATAACGATACGACTCAACCAGATAATTATTTTCAAATACTGTGGAGAGTCCCCGGCAGGGAATTACGCGGTGTCGCTCGGAGCGGTCCTCGCTCTGATGACGATCCCCATGACATTCCAGCAGACGCTGTATCCGAGAGTAATACACTCAGATGACGATTTCGAAGTTTCGATCCTATCTGCAAGATATGCTTTCTATTTTTGGGGGCTCATCACACTGGGGTTTGCCATCACCGCGCGACCGCTGCTCTATTTGTATGCGGGAAAGGATTTCGCTGAGTCTCCAGAGATTTTCAGAATTTTGCTTGTCATGGGATGGCTAAACCCGGTCGGCGCGCTGTTTACGCCATACATGATAAAACTGGGAGCATTTTATGCGATTTCCGTGATCAATCTCACATTGTGCGTATCGAGCCTGATACTGAATTATACATTGATTCCACAATGGGGTATTATGGGTGCGGCGGTATCGACCTCAACCGTTGGGATTGTAGGCTTTGTGATTTGCTATTCAACATTCTGGTTTTTGGTAAAACGAAACCCGATCGTTATGTTCAAGCCTGATTTCTCCGAGTTTTTCGACATTGTGAGAACTGTTGTCAAAAAAATGCTGAAAAGCCACTAAATCCTGGCCTGATCAAGCAAACTTGACATGTATTATATATAAAGTCATAATACCCAATAAGTTGGATAAGTGCGAATCGTCTGGGACAATTACGATGGGTAATAACCGGTCAAAAACAGTACTGGGCTTGTCTTTCGGCTATCATGATGCCGCCGCCGCAATAATTGCAGACGGTGAAATCGTCGCTGCGGCACAGGAAGAACGATTTACAAGAATTAAAAACGATCCGTCGCTCCCCGTGAACGCGATAAGATTCTGCCTCGAACAGGCGGGATGCGATAAACCTGACTTTGTTGTGTATTACGAAAAACCGTTGCTGAAATTCGATAGAATCATCAGTTCGTCAATATTGGCCGGGAAAGACGGAATCGAATATCTTTCATCGACGATGAAAACCTGGGCACAGAAGAACAAATTTCAGGTGCTTGACCGGATATCGGACGAACTCGGCATACCGCGCAGCAGGGTAAAGTCGATAAAGCATCATGATTCGCACGCAAGCTCGGCATTTTACTGTTCACAATTTAACGAGGCAACAATCGTCACGGTCGATGGTGTCGGAGAATATGAAACCGCAATCATCGCACACGGTCGCGACACCAGGATAAAGAGATTGAAAACTCTTTCGCTCCCGCACTCCATCGGACTTTTCTACAGCGCGATTACTGCCTATCTCGGTTTTGAAGTAAACGAGGGAGAATACAAAGTCATGGGGATGGCGGCTTTTGGCAAGCCGCTATATTATGATCGCGTCAGCGACCTGATAGCCTTGAATGAAGATGGCACATTTTGTCTGAATCAGAAGTATTTCAACTTTCTTGGAAACAGCGAGGTCCCTTATACGCAGGCACTGGTTGATTTGCTTGGACCTTCGCGCGAACCGGAATCACCATTCTTCGTAGATGGTGGCGACGAGCATGATCTGAATGAGTGCCGGCGATATGCCAACATAGCGGCGAGCGCTCAGAAATTGACTGAAGAAGTGCTCTTGCATGTCGTTGCTCACGCAGTCAGGCAGACTGGCGTCAACGATGTCTGTATGGCTGGCGGAGTTGCACTTAATTCTCTCGCCAATGGCAGATTGCAGAAAGAACTCGGGATCAGGCTTTATGTACATCCCGCAGCCGGTGACGCTGGCGGAGCGGCCGGCGCTGCTTTGTATTACTATCACAACACCTTGAATCAACCACGCGCAAAACCATTTACAAACGTATTCGTGGGTAAAAAATACGATGCGAACCGCATCGAGTCCGACATGAAAGAACTTCGCATCTACGACTACGAAAAATATGATGATACCGACAAAATGGTTGCCGTTGTTGCCGGTCTCCTCCGCGAAGGCGCTGTTATCGGCTGGTTGCAGGGTGGATTTGAATGGGGGCCAAGGGCCCTCGGGGCAAGAAGTATTGTCGCAGACCCGACAAGAGATGACATGCGGGCTATCGTAAACGAAAAGATCAAATTCAGGGAGCCTTTCAGGCCATTTGCCCCGGCTGTCATCGACGAGAGTACGGAAACTTATTTCGAGGCGCCGCCTCCTTACGGCCATACGGCGCCTGAGTACTTCATGCTGTCGGTTTGTCCGGTGAAGATGGAAGCTCGCCATCTGATCCCGGCAGTGACTCATGCGGACGGTTCCGCCAGGATACAGAGAGTCCGCCGTGAGACCGCTCCACTGTACTACGATCTTATCAGGGAATTCGGGAAGCTGTCCGGAGTGCCGATTATCCTTAATACTTCTTTCAATCTGCGAGGCGAACCGATAGTATCGACACCAGCGGATGCGATCCGCACATTTTCATGGAGTGACATGGACGCGCTCGTGCTCAACAATTACCTCATCAGAAAGGACTGGTGACGAATGAAAGCTCTGATTGTCCTTCCTCCAGACATCCTTCAGTCGAGCGATATCCAAAGAGCTTTGTATCTCACCCAATATGTTGCTCCGGATGCTGACACCATAGACTTTGCGGCACCAGCGACTCATGCCGGACTGCACGAATCGATGACAATGGGTCAGCGTGTTTTTGAGTATTCCGAACGATTACTGGCGGACTATGCCACCTTGCTGTATCTGGAAAGTCCTGATGGTAAAATAGTGCCGGACACTAAAATCCCGAAGGGAATAACCATTTATCATTTGTGTCGTCACAAAACGGACCTTGTGGATTTCGACGCAGATCGTGAAGCCCAGCAAGACTGGCCCATAAATTCCATCCATCCCTTCAATATATATGGCCCCAGGCACAATCAGTTTTACTATTTTCCCTATGGTTATCTTTTTCGCAATGTGGGCAACGGACCTGTCAACAAGTTTGGACACCGCATAAGCATCGAATTGAACACTCTCATAAACCGTCCGAAAAATCATATCGTCATTGCGGTATTCGGAGGCTCCGCGGCATGGTCGATTTTCACCACTCCGCATGAAATGTTCCATCATCGTCTTGAGAATCTCCTCAACGAAAAGTATTCCCCAGAAACTGTTTTCACAGTCCTTAATTTCGGAGTTCCCGGCAATGTGATACTCAATGAGATGATAGTACACATGTTGCACTGCCATCGGATCAGACCTGATATCGTGATCGCACACGACGGTTTCAATGACTTTGCATACGGGCAGACATCCAATGTCGATCTGCTTGCAGAAAATGATATAACTTATCAGACAAACCTCGAAGACTGGTCACGGATACTCCACGACACATCACATATCCCGCTCGACCGGCCACGGATCAAAGGCGCCCTCGCAGTCAGGACAAGGCCCCGATTCGTGATCGATGCCTACATCGCACGGCAGATTCAGTTCCAGGAAATCGTAAAAGGGCAGGGCGGCGTTTTCGTTGCTGCACTGCAACCGGCTTTTTTCAGCAAAAGCGCACTTTCCCGGCAAGAAAAAAGGATTGTGCCCGAGGCTCTCACTCACGACCATATCAGGACATACAGAAATATGCCCTATCTATATGAACTTTACACGAGAAAACAGCCTGCTGTCCCTATCGAGCATTTCGCAAATATTCACGCTCATTTCGGAAATTATGGCAAAGATCATCACCTGTTTGTCGATCACATGCATACCACTCCCGCAGGAGACGCGGTCATTGCCGAATATTACAGCGAGTATCTGGCCGAATATCTGCTGCCTGAAATACTTCAACGGAGTAATCCCCAATGAATTTGCTGAAATTACCCCTCCGGACGATACTGACACTGTGTTCGCAGGCACTGTGCCTGTCAAGGCTGATATTGTCGGCACTGTTTCGCGAAAAGCTCCCGCTAACGGCGTTCTTTTTGATTTGGTCATTTCCTCATCTCGTAATTCTGTCAGCAGTTGGTCAACTCATGCCAGACAGAGATGTAAAAGAACCATCACCGTTTGTATACACCATGCAGTGAGAGGACAGACATGCACAGAATCAAAGCGCTGGTAATTACAATCGAAAATCATACTGCGTCATGGATGCGTATATTTCTCATGCTGGCGAACAAATCATGCAAACTGCATCAACCGATCGGGGTTAAAACACTTCTGAAAAGATAGTTTTCACAGCAACAGTTATGATAGGACTTGTGCCCCTATTCAGCATGTTACTTAGTGATCTCATAGATACCTTATTCAATGTATATTGCACACAGTATATCGGAATTGATACTCGAATACGATAATTTGATGTTGCCGGTATCTGGCTCCTGTAGTGCGATTATAGTGGTAAGCAGGTCGATTATTGGCATTGATTACGACAGGTAGCCAGAATGGAGACAAACAATCCGGTTGAGAAATGACATTTGTGGTAAATCACTTATAATGCTGTCAGTATGTGAGGCGGTGTCATGGCTAAAACTAAATTCATGCGAATAGCGCGTCTTGTCGAATTGATGATGCTTATAAAATCACACCCCGACTGGGGGCCAAAACGGCTTGCCACATATTTCGAGATTTCTGAAAAAAGGCTTTACGATGATCTCAACGAGCTCAACGCAGCCAATATCCCCATCGTGTACAACGGAAGCGGATATTCATTTCTCAATCGCCCGACTTCATTTCTGATAGGATTGACCATAGATGAAACTCTCGCATTGTGGCTTGCGGCTTCGATGTTGCGACGCAGACGCGGTGATGTATTCACTCCTACACTCAACAGCGCATCGACCAAACTTCTTGACACGCTTCCTCCCGAAGTTGCCACACGCATCACGGAACTTGCCGGCAAAGTTGTGGTGGCGAGTGTCGAAAGCGCAAACGACATTAGTGAATTGCTCCAGGCACTAAACGGTGCGATAGCTGACCGGTCGCGGCTGTCAATTGTCTACTACACTTATAGCCGTAATGACGTTTCCGAACGAGCAGTCGATCCATACGGAGTGTTTCATCATGGAAATTCATGGTATCTTGTCGCTTATTGCCATAATAGAAATGAAATCAGGACATTCCGTGTCAACCGCATCCGCTCGCTCGAACGTATGGACGACCTGTTCGAGTATCCAGAAAACTTTTCGATAAATGAATATCTCGAAGGCACATGGGGAGTGTTCAGTGGTGAAGAGGTAACAATCAGACTGTTGTTTTCCAGAAAACTTGCGCCGCTGATCGAAGAGACGATATGGCATAGTGATCAGAAGATTGAAAAACTGGATGACGGCAGCGTGTTGCTGACGGCTCAAGTGCGCGGGATGCTTGATATCCGGCGATGGGTGATGAGCTGGGGGGATGGCGTGACAGTGTTGGAACCTGTGGAACTTCGTGAAGAGATTGCGGCTCATGCCAGAGCGATGTACGAGGCTAACATGAAAGTGAACTGCCCCGGCAGAATCCATGTGATTACCGTTTTTGAGATGCAGGGCAGGGCTCCGCACCCAGCCGTCGAATAGCGTAATCTTGGCCGCTACTTGGTATGAAAACTCACAATCTATCTATTCGTTTCCGTAGCCAATGACTAAAAGAGATGAAACGGCACGGGCGGAAGCCTTATGCCTTATCTACGCCATTCACTACAACGGATACCATGAAGGAGCGGATATGGACTCACGGATACTCTCTGACAATCCGGTCCGCATCATTTTTTGCACCGATGACGCTTTGTCAGTTGGCGTTTGTAATTTCATACGCCTGCCGTCCGGCAAAATCCATCTGCGCGGTGTTCTTGAACAGGCTCAAAATGATACATGGTTAACCCAAAATTCAGGAGAAAGACTTTTTACCAAGTTGCAAGCCAAAAAGCAACTTGTTTTCTTTGAAACCCAGTCGAGTGTCAGATCATGATATTTCACAATGCGCAATCATTCCAGGATAAGTGGAAGGCAAAATTTTGCCTGATCTACCTGGGCGTCTTCTCGAAAAGCACTGTGGATAGCAATGCTACATCCATTCCCATCTGCGGCCATCGTAGGTCAGTCTGGCAGAGTCTGTATATAGGATGTCAAGCTTGTTGAGTTTTGCCACCGATACCCCGATCTTTTTCAGATAGCGTCCCTCCTTGCTTGCGGGGACAAGAATATCATTTTCATAGAACAGCCTGTCGCTGAGAGTGAGTGTCACGCCATTTGTTTTATAGGCTGAAATGTAATAGTCGTCCGCGCAGTTACGACACAGATGTTCATCGTACGGGTAATGCCTGAATAACAGTTTGTTGCCCTTGAGTTCGGCCGTGCCGCGAAAAGCCTTGACAAGAGAAATCCGCTTTTCATTGACGAGATCGAACACATAAGTGTATTCTTCGAAGACACGGCTCCTGCCGTCTCGGTCGCCGAAAATCGTTATGACAGCCTGTTCACGGTCATTGTCGAGCAGTTCGACATATTCAACATCCTCTATTTCGAGATAGCACTCGTCACAGTCAGGCCGGTCCGGATTGTAGTAAATGCCGTTGCGGAACAGCAGCGGGTTGTCATCGAGCCCCGCATAAGAAAAAGTTTCAAAATCCACGTCGCGTATTCGTCTGTCGACCGTCACAGGGGCCACAGGGTGGTGCTTGTGTTTCTGGGGAAAGGGCAGGGGAATGGGGATGTATATGGGTCTTGGCGGGCGAGGTCTGGGCTTTCCGCGATCAGGATGCGGGTGCCGCTCGTCATGGCGTGGTGGTTCGCCATGATGCCCTCCGGGTGAACCAAATGTAGCGGCTGATGATGATGCCGTAATCAAGAGGGAAAATGCAAGTACGCCGGTCATCAGCCTTGTACGTGTCGTCTTCATGTTTTGCCCCTTTCCACTAAGTATAGTGGCATCGTCTGAAATTAAGACTCCGCCAGCGGCCAAGAGTTAAATGTCTATTGAAATTCTGCCGGAGCATGTCGCGGCGAACCCCAGTCATCATCCAAATGGGACAGGATCGGAATACATGACAGTAGACTGCAAAAAAACGGATACTTGGCAAGAATGGGCGGTGGCATTTTACGCAGTCATAGGGATAGAATCTGATTGCTCGAGTTTATTTGGGAGTGGGGAGAACGGATGAGATGCAGTGTCAATGGCAGCTAT
>CAZQSL010000061.1:0-1889 GCA_964595945.1 uncultured bacterium | reverse complement strand
CAGCCTATCACAATGACGCTCAGGCACAGGATAGCAAGACGGTTATAACGGAAACATGGAAAAAAACACCGCAAACTGATTTCCGGAGATTACTTGCAACAGACGTTGGAGTCCGGTTGTGGAGTGCTGGAAGATGTCAGATTTTTTTAAATTCGCCGCGCCGGAACAAAAGGTCAGCGGAACGTCTGAAAACATAACTGCCCTTGTTGACGTATGTGAGATATCCGACAGGAGTTGTGATCATGGCAGCCCACATGAATCCCGCAGCGATGTTGGCTGTCTTTTCTCCGGGAAGCAGTGCAAAAAAAACACCGAGTATCTGAACCGGGAAATTTGCTTTCGCTGAGATCGTCGGCGTGGGAAAAACAGCCGTGGGGTCCTTTTTGTGCAGCCGGGTGAACAGATATATTCCAATGACTCCGTTCATGTCGACAAAGACTATCATTGCTACATAGATGAGCGGGCCTATCATAAAAATTGATCTTGTGTCGTCAAATGCCCCCTGAAAGTACATTATGAGGATTGTAGGGGTCATCAGCAGTCTGTCGGCGCCGAGGTCGAACATGGAGCCGAATTGACTGACCATCTTGAGTCTGCGCGCAGCCTGTCCGTCGAGAAAATCCGTGAAAGCCGCGAACAGAAATATGACTGCCGCATAGTACTTGAACTGATCCGTTCCCTGAGCGAGACACCACCATATCGGCCCTACCAATATCACCCTCATGGCTGTAATAATGTTGGGGATCATTCCTGTGTTCTGCCTTTCAGATGATTATGTCGCTGTTTCGTGGCCTGAGACGACAACTGGGCGTTGCGTTGTCACGCCATAGACGTATTCGCTGCTTGTCAAATAATCAGCGATGCGCGACTATCGTTTTTCAGTTTACTTCAATTCAAAAAATAATGATATGCCTGGCAGGAAAAAACAGGACTTGCGGGGGCAAATATCCAACGCACTAACTACCTATCCGCAAATAACTATAGATTGTCTAAAAGCGATCAAGGCGCAAGCTAATTGGAGCAGACCGGTATGGCTCTTGGTAGTTTTTGCAAAACGAACAAGAAGTTTTCTGAAACGATTGAGCCACGAATGAGCCCTTTCGACAACCCAGCGCCGGGCTTTGAAGAGGGGGTTGCGTTCGATCTCGATTTTTTCCACACCACGGGGAACGATGTGTGCAACATAATTTCGAGCGAAAACCGCCAGTTAGGTCGGTTCGCCAAAATATCCTTTGTCGAGGCAAAGATTCTGTACGCATTTTGTCGGTTCAGGCCGTGCAACAACAATGTTATCCATCGTTTTCTCCAGCAGTTTCACATCGTGCGTGTTTGCTCCGCTCACGACAAACGACAACGGGACTCCACGCTCGTCGACAAGAATGCTGCGTTTTGTTCCATTTTTTTCCCCGATCAGTTGGATTGGGCCCGACGGATGCAAGTGCAAGTGGCGCTTTCACCATAGAGCCGTCTATGCTTTGCCACGCCCATGCGATTCCCTGCATTTCATCATATTCGGCAAGTCCTTTTATCCATATCGCTTCGAACAATCCGGCTTCCTGCCACTCGAGAAAGTATTGATGCACGCTGCTTGCGCTCCCGAATTCACTTGGCAAAGCTTTCCACTGTATCCCCGTTCGCAACACGTAAACAATCGCCTCGAATACCTTGCGGGCATCCATTGGCTTTCGTCCACCTCCTGGACGCCGGGCATACTCTTTGTTTTCGTCTCGCTTGCGTGCCGGAATCAGTGGCTTTACCCTTTCCCACATTTCGTCTGATACTGTCCATGATTTCGTCGGTTTCATGCTTTCAATTTTACTTCCCTTATTTCTCTTTGTGTAACCGTTCACGGACGCATACAGGACGATAGCGCACAATAGAGCATCTAT
>CAZQSL010000060.1:0-20984 GCA_964595945.1 uncultured bacterium | reverse complement strand
GACAACGCGGCACGCAACCAGCAACTCGCCAACATCGGCTCTGGCGCCACAGCAGTGCCAAAACTCGCACACGAACTCCGCACACGCCTCGGCATCATCCGCGGAGCCATCGACAATGTCATGGACGGCATCTTCGGCCCCGTCAACACCGAACAGCGCAAACAGCTCCAGATATCCATCGACAGCGTCGAACGCATGCAGGGCCTCGTCGAAGACCTCATGGCATCATTTACCAGCAAAGGCGCTTCCCTGCGCCTGCACCCCGAAGCCATCGACATCTGCTCGCTTGTCGAAAACGTCATGGAAAACATGGTGCCGCTCGCATTCAAGGAAGGCGTCAAGCTCACCCTCGACGCCCAGTCCGATGCCATCACCCTGCACTGCGACCCCGCCCGCATCGAACAGGTCATGATCAACCTCCTGCGCAACGCAGTCAAATTCACGTCACGCGGCGGCGCCGTCACCGTCAAAGTCCGCGAAACCGGCTCCGCCGTCACCGTCAGCGTCGTCGACACCGGCGTCGGCATCCCCGCCGACCGCCTCAACACCCTCTTCAGCCCGGGATACTCTCTCTCCGACCTCAAGGAGCCTGACGGCGAATTCCGCACCAGCGGCCTCGGCCTCATCATCGTCAAGGAAATCATCGACGCGCACGGCGGCGAAATCCGCGTCAAAAGCCTCATCGGCAAAGGCACCGAATTTACATTCGTCCTCAAAAAACTTCCATCCCACACACCCTCACAGGCAGACCCGCAATGATCAGACGCTACACACGAAAATCCCTCGGGCTCACCGTCTCCATGATAAGCTTCTCGCCTATCCTCTACGGCATCATCGCATTTTTCCTCGACGGCAAAATCCCCACCCCTGACAGCATCGACCTGCAACTCACCAACACAATCCTCCTCATCACATCGGTCACCATCCTCATAGTCTCACGCCCCCTCGAAAAATACATCGCCCCCGACCCCATGGCCGGCGTACCCACACACGCATCCAAAACCATCCTCGCAGCCATCCTAGTCTCCGCCCTCTCAGAAACCATCTCCATATTCGCCGTCATCATCGTATGCCTCGGCGCAGATTTCCGCGCCGCCATCCCATACCTGCTCATCAGCTCCATCTCATTCCTCGACTTCCGCCTCATCCGCTACCAGCGGCTCAGCGACATGATGCCTCCAGAATGACAACTTCACCAGACATCTTGTCAACATCCCCATATTCCTATAACATTGATAAACTCACATCATGCCCACGCGGCACTCAGAGCGCGAGGGACAACCAACGGCCCTGCGGAGGTATTTTTTTTCTATGCGACAAAAATTCTTAGACATGCTCAACTACATGATCAAAAAAAATGCCTGGCTCGGCGTCTTCATCGGCATGTTTCTCGAATCCTCATTCGTACCCATCCCCTCCGAAGCGGTACTACTCGCATTCGGCACCACAGTCCCCGTCCGCATCGTCACCATTGCCGGCTCCTTCGGCTCAGCCTCTGGCGGCATCCTCGGCTACTACATCGGCCACGCCGGCGGCGAACCCCTCATCAACGCTGTCGGCCCCTACATAGGCGTCGACATGGAAAAAATCGACAAAGCCGAAAATTACTTCAACAAAACCACCAAACTCGCAACAACCATGAGCGAAAAAATGCCCTGGATGCCGAAAATCGTCTTCGACACTCTCCTATCCCCCGGCGGCATATTCGTCCTCGTCTCACGGTGCGTACCATTCATACCATTCAAAGTGTTCTCAATATCATCGGGGGTGCTGGGCATTCATATCTTGCCCTTCATTGTGTTTTCCCTCATCGGGTCATTCCCCCGATGCTTCATCCTCGCCACAGTCGGCAAAAAACTCGAACCCTACAAAAAACCCGTCCTCATATCCCTCGGCGTCCTCATCCTCGTCTACTTTGCCTACAAGATCATCAAAGTCAACTTCCTCATGGGCTGACACCCGCCACACGACACACTCCCAGCGATCACACAAAAGGGCGGCTCCTCAGCCGCCCTTTTTTCATCCCGAATTCTATTGCCGCATTTGGGTTCATTTTTTCATGACATCGGTCAGACAGATTATCACCAGGTATGTACCCAAAAGGGCATACACGGCAATTCCTGACAATGGCAAACCTGCGCCACAACACCACACACGGATATCAGCTATCCCACATCTTCTTGATATCGCTCGCGACCTCTTTGCCAGAGTACTCTTCCTGAATATTCACACTGTTGATCCTCGAAAACGGGATCATCGCTCCTATGCTCTTCGATATCATGTAAGTCCTGAAAGTCACGGTCGCGATAGTCGGCTTATCGGCAGGCGTACCGTCTGGCAACCCCAAAATCCTCGTGCAGATTATCACCGCGTCCTGCGCCTCGACCTTTTTATCCAGCTCCACGACAAGATTTGACCCGTCTATAAAATTCACTACCGCTTTGGCTACTTTTGGCATAACTCTCTACTCCCCGTGGATCAGCTTTTTTTATCGAAACACGCCGGCTTTGCAAGCACGTCGAGCACTTTCATATCGAAAAATCTGTTACTGTTATTCGCCTTGACCACAAGGCACGTATCTGCACCGCGCGCGGTGCCTGCTATGCAGATCACGCGCTCGCAAGGGATCAGTCCCGCATCCGCCGCCATCGCAGCTATCTCAAGGCACACCTTGGTGCCTTCGCCGAACATCCTCAGCGTCTGCGCCACTATCTGCTCCTCGGAATATCCCCCCGACATGCTCCTGACCGCACACCCAAGCCCCCTCAGCACCATCGTCCCCTTGTGTATTTTAGCACCAAAAAGCTCTATCTGCGCCACCGTATCACCATCCATCTCCCAGTTGCCTGCCTTGCCAAATCCCACATTATGCGTCACTACCACTACCTCGACACCGCTGCCGGCGAATTTTTGCGCCGCCTTCAGTCCCGTCGCTCCCACTGTCGATGCCACCACCACATACCCGATACCCAATTCCTTAGCCCCTCGCGCCGCGATCTCTATCACATCATCGGTATTCTGAAAACCAGGCCTGTCAAATCCGTTCAAATCAATACTCCCCATAAACACATAATAATAGTAATTAACCCGCAACCCGGGATCAGATCAAGTATATCCCCCCTCAACCGCCCCGTCAAACCACACAACCACACCATCACTTACACAAAAAACACACCACACCCATACAAATCAAGCCGCCCCTGTGCTACAGTGTCACCATGGCTATCATCGGCATAGACTTCGGCCTCCGGCGCATCGGACTCGCCATCAGCGACGACTGCAACCTCATCGCCCTCCCCCTCGGAGTCGCCGACGCACGCAAAAGCGTCAAAGCCGAAATCACTACCCTCCTCGGCAGCCGCACCATCGAACGCGCCGTCATCGGCCTCCCGCTCGACCGAGACGGCAACATCACCGAAATCGGCATCAAGGCCCGGAAATTCGCACAAAACATCGAACGCTGGTTCGCCGTCCCCGTCGAACTCTGGGATGAACGCTACACCAGCGCCCAAGCCGCCACCATCAACATCCGCAAATCCGGCTCACACGACAAAAAAGCCCTCAACGACATTACCTCAGCCATCATCATCCTCCAATCCTACCTCGAATACCACAACCACCATACCCCCACCAACCCTTGAATGAAAAACCCATATCACCTTATAATACCAAATGCCCCGCCACAGGGGACAAAAAAGGAGGCTCCACCGCCGCGCATCACGGCGGAAGGACTCTCGCAAGAGAGGGAACGCTCATGAGCTACTCAGAAGCATCACTGCACAACGTCGACCCGGCCATCGCCGCACTCATCGACAGCGAACACTACCGACAGGCAAACACCCTACTCCTCATCCCTTCCGAAAACTACGCGTCACGCGCAGTCATCCAGGCACTCGGTACCGAAATGACCAACAAGTATGCCGAAGGATACCCCGGCAAACGATACTACAACGGTTGCGCCAACTACGACGAAATCGAAAACATCGCAATCGAACGCCTGACAAAACTCTTCGGATGTGAACACGCCAACGTGCAGCCCCACACAGGAGCCTCAGCCAACCTCGCAGCCTACTACGCACTCCTCAACCCCGGCGACACCATCCTCGGCATGTCCACCGCCGCCGGCGGCCACCTCACCCACGGCCACAAGATGAATTTCTCCGGCCACTGGTTCAACATGGTCAACTACACCGTCAACCCCGAAACACTTTACCTCGACTACGACGAAATCCTCACACTCGCCAAAGAGCACAAACCCAAAATGATCATCTGCGGCGCCAGCGCCTACCCCCGCACCATCGACTTCACAAAATTCCGCGCCATCGCCGACGAAATAGGCGCATACCTCCTCGCCGACATCTCACACATCGCCGGCCTCGTCGCCACAGGCCTCCACCCATCACCGGTCCCCTACGCCGACATCGTCACATCCACCACCCACAAAACTCTCCGCGGCCCCCGCGGCGCCATCATCATGTGCAGAGAAAACCTCGCCGCCGCCGTCGACAAAGCCATCTTCCCCGGCGTCCAGGCCGGCCCCATCATGAACATCGTCGCCGCAAAAGCCGTCGCCTTCCACGAAGCCCTCCAGCCCGAATTCACCACCTACCAGCAACAAGTCCTCAAAAACGCCGCCGTCCTCGCCGAAACCCTCACCGCCGCAGGCTTCAGCCTCACCACCGGCGGCACCGACAACCACCTCATGCTCGTCGACCTCACCGACAAAAACATCACGGGCCGCGACGCCGCCAACGCCCTCGAAGCCGCAGGCATCGTCATCAACAAAAACGGCATCCCCTTCGACCCCAAATCACCAATGGTCACCAGCGGCATACGCCCAGGCACGCCAGCCGCCACAACCCGCGGCATGAAAGAAGAACAAATGAAAACCATCGCACGATGGATCACCGACATCATCCTCAACCCCGCCGACGAAACCATCCGCACACAAGTGGCTGCCGAAGTCGCAGAAATCTGCAGGCAATTCCCCGTCTACCAGAAAACCGGACTCCAGAAAGACTAATTCACCCCAACCGCACGGGGCCGGGCCTCCAACACCCGGCCCCCTTCCACACACCTGCTGAAAAGCGAGGCCGCCACACACCGCTACACACCAATCCCCCACACGGAGGGCCACACACATGAAATGCCCATTCTGCAGCAGCATGGAAGACAAAGTCATCGACTCCCGCGTCATCAAGGAAGGCGTCGCCATCCGCCGCCGCAGACAATGCGTCAACTGCGGCGCACGCTTCACCTCCTATGAAACCATCGAGGAAATACAGTTCATGGTCGTCAAAAAAGACGGCCGCCGCGAACCCTTCGACCGCACTAAAATCTGGAACGGCATCCAGAAAGCCTGCGAAAAACGCCCCATCCCCACCGACGACATCGAAGCCATCGTCGATGACATCGAAACCGAAATATTCAAAAACCGCAAAGAAGTCCCCACTCAGGAAATCGGCGAAACCGTCATCAAGGCCCTCTTTCGCCTCGACGAAATCGCCTACGTCCGCTTCGCCTCCGTCTACCGCGAATTCAAGGACGTCAGCGAATTCATGAGCGAACTCAAATCTCTCATCCACGAAACCAAAAAAAACAAAACCGTCGAATCCAAAAAGAAATCATAACCATGCCTGGCTGCCCCTGTCCTGCGCCATCACCGCCGGACTCATTCGATTCTCCACGATTATTGCGTCGTATGCAAATAATGCAGTATAATTGGCGATATTAATGGAAAACACGTTCGAAGCTTTGCCACTACGGAGCATGACAACAATATTTGCTCCACAGAGGTGAAAAATGGTCCCATATTTCGAAAATGCACTGAAAGCCCGCACCGCCGCGGGAGAACGCACAAAACGCTACATCACGGCATTGCCGATCGGGATACTCTCCGGCCTGATGTTCATGGGCCTCATCAAAGTCCTGACAACGATAAGTATGAGGATACTCGACTATGTCAAGATCGGAATCTTTTAGCGGAGAACTCGCGGCACGGCTTTCAGTCGGCGTCGCCGCGGGACTTGCCACAGTCTGTATGGCATGGCACAGCAATGGCTCACTCGCCGCCATAACCGTTTTTTTCACCATCCTCGGCATCAGGGAACTCAATCAGATGTTCCAGACCGGAGGCCACAGATTCGCCACCACGGCAAGCTATGCCCTTGCCCTGCTGTTCCTCGCGTCCGGCTACATCAACTCCTTCATCACAAAAGACATCGCGTCACACAACCTCGTCCTCACATTTTTCATCGTGCTTTTCCTCATCGTCTCATGGACCGCGCTCCGAAAGGGTGAAATGCACACGACCGCCAAATACTTTCTCATACCGCTCTTCGGGGCAATCTATGTCGGCGGCTCACTCAGTCTGCTTTTCCCGATCCATGCCATTTACCTCGCCCACTTCGCCACCATTACGCCATACGACTTCCTCATCCTGCTGCCACTGACTGCCGCATGGGCGCCCGACACGGGCGCATTCATCACGGGCAAACTCCTGGGCCACGACAAACTCGCCCCCAAACTCAGCGAAAAAAAGAGTGTCGAAGGCCTCATCGGCGGACTCGCCGCCGGCCTCACTACCATGCTGTTCTTTGGCAAAATACTCTCACTCGCCACCGGACTCGCCATCGCGGTCGGCATACTCCTGCCCCTGGCCGGCACCGCGGGAGACCTCTTCGAGTCTTCGATCAAGCGGCGATTCGGAGTCAAAGACGCCGGCACTTTCTTCAAAGCCCACGGCGGCGTACTCGACAGATTCGACAGCCTCCTTTTCGTACTCCCCGTCACTTACATCATCCTCTACTTTGTCTACTGGCCAAAATGACCGCCGGGCGCTTGCCGTCGCCGCACACCAGTTTGACACCCAATCGCCACCACATATACAATATATACTCGCCTTGCGGGCGCCCCCGCGCCTCACCCATGCCCGCAGAACGGAAGTGACACAGCCATGCTCGAAACCTTCAGCGACAAAGTAGGCAGCCTGTTCAAACAACTCAGCGGCAAAGGCACCATCACCGAAGCCAACGTACAGGAAGCCCTCCGCGAACTCCGATTCATACTCCTCGAAGCCGACGTCAACTTCAACGTCGTCAAAAAATTCGTCGGCGACGTCCGCGAACGCGCCCTCGGCGAAGAGGTCCTCAAAAGCCTCACCCCACAACAGCAATTCTTCAAAGTCGTCCGCGACAGCCTCATCGACCTCCTCGGCGGCACACACTCCGAACTCGCCATCGCCCCCAAACGCCCCACCATCTACGTCATGTGCGGACTCCAGGGCTCAGGCAAGACCACCACCTGCGGCAAACTCGGCCTCCTCCTCTCCACCAAACGCAAACGCCGCGTCCTCGCCGTACCCCTCGACGTCTACCGCCCCGCAGCCATCGACCAACTCCGCGTCGTCGCCGAAAAAGTCAACATCGACTTCTTCTTCCCCGAAAACGACATGGACCCCGTCTCCATTGCCCAAAAAGCCGTCGCCCACGCCAAAAACAACGGCTACGACTACCTCATACTCGACACCGCCGGCCGCCTCCACATCGACGAGGAAATGATGACGGAAATCCGATCCATCGTCTCCACCGTCAACCCCAACGAAGTCCTCCTCGTCCTCGACTCCATGACCGGCCAGGACGCCGTCAACATCGCCACATCCTTCGACCCCGTCGGCGTCACCGGCGTCATCCTCACCAAAACCGACGGCGACACACGCGGCGGCGCCGCACTATCCGTCAAACACACCACCGGCAAACCCATCAAATTCATCGGCACCGGCGAAAAATTCGACATGCTCGAACCCTTCTTCCCCGACCGCTTCGTCTCACGCATCCTCGGCATGGGCGACATGCTCTCTCTCATCGAAAAAGTCGAAGAATCCGTCGACAAGGACAAAGCCCGCGAACTCGAACGCAAACTCATGCGCGAACAGTTCGACCTCAACGACTTCCTCGACCAGATCGCCCAGGTCAAAAAAATGGGCTCCATCATGAACATCCTCGGCATGATCCCCGGCCTCGGCAAACTCAAAAGCCAAATCCCCGAAGACCTTGCCGAAAAACAACTCAAACGCGTCGAAGCCATCGTCCACTCCATGACCAACCAGGAACGCCGCAAACCCGACATCATCAACTCCAGCCGCAAACGCCGCATCGCCAAAGGCAGCGGCACCACCGTACAGGAAGTCAACCACCTGCTCAAACAATTCGAATGGATGAAAAAAACGATCAGCCAGCTCAAAAAGGGCGGCCGCATGAACTTCGGCTCACTCCCCCGCTCACGCTGACCTCTCACATACCGGCACAAGCCCTCAACCTTTTTTTTTCGGCAAAGCTTTTCAGACACGCCATCACCGGTATACAATATCAAATTGCGAACCCGCACAGGGGCTATATGTTCCTGCGCCCCCGTGACATGATACGGAATATATATGGTAACTCGCACAGCTTTTCGGAGGTGAAAATTGGTTAAGCTAAGACTCGCACGCACAGGTTCCATCCACAACCCCTTCTACAGAGTAGTGGCACAGGACTCAAAATGCGCACGTGACGGAAGATTCATCGAAATCCTCGGTAACTACGATCCGAGAAACTACCCCGCTTCAGTCAGCCTCAAAGAAGAAAGAGTCACCGACTGGCTCTCAAAAGGCGCCCAGCCCACCGACTCGGTAAAAAAACTTCTCGCCGTAAAAGGATTGCTCAAATAATCAACAGCGCAACCCGGCGCGTGAATTCCTGGAGGTGTACCCCATGAAAGACCTGCTCGAACTCCTCATCAAATCCATCGTTGACTCCCCGGAAGACATCCGCATCACCGAAGCCGAAATGGAAAAAACCATCGTCTACGAAATCCGCGTCAACCCCAACGACGTCGGCAAGGTCATCGGCAAACACGGACGCATCATCAACGCCATCCGCACCATCATCCGCTCCGCCACCACCAAAGACGGCAAAAAGGTCACCATCGAACTCCTCGGATGAACACCTGGGTAACAGTCGCAAAGGTCACGGGGCCTCATGGCGTCACCGGCTGGGTCAAACTCTTGTCCCTCTCCGACATCCCCGGCAGGATCACACCCGGACAGCGCCTCTTCACACCTTCGCGGAAATCAGTCCCCCCACCCCCCCTCGTCATCGACCAGGTCAAGGGCGAAGGCTCCCGGCTGATCGTCAAATTCAGGGAAATCGACTCGAGAAACGCCGCAGAGGCTCTCCGCGGCAAAACCCTCTCGATCCCCGAATCTGAAGTCCCCCCCATCGAAGAAGAAGACACTTACTACTTCTTCCAGCTCGAAGGAATGGCCGTACACGACGAATCCGGCACTCTCATCGGCCATATCGAAACCGTCTACGAAGGCGCTGGCAACGACTTCTACGGCGTCCGCGAAAACGGCACAAATAAGGAATACTTCGTCCCGGCTCTCAGACAGGCCATAAAATCCGTGGACGTCACTGCTAAAATTATGATCATCGACCGGGAATGGATGACATGAATATCCACATCATCACACTCTTCCCGGAACCGGTCGAACTCTATACCTCAGCCGGCATACTCGGCAAAGCACGCGAAAAAGGACTACTCACCATACACACGGTCCAGCTCCGCGACTACGCCACCGGCAGACATAAAACGGTCGACGACTACCAATACGGCGGCGGCGCTGGCATGATCCTCAAGCCCGAGCCACTCACCGCAGCCATCCAGAGCGTCAGAGTCCAGGCACCCGATGCTCCACTCGTCGTCACCACGCCACACGGCAGGCTCTTTAACAACCACATAGCACGCCACTACGGCAATCAGCACGAGTGGATCATCATCTGCGGCCACTACGGCGGCATCGACCGCAGAGTCATCGACAGATTCGCCACCGACGAAATCTCCATCGGCGACTATGTCCTCTGCGGCGGCGAACTGCCCGCACTCATCATGATCGAAGCCGCCGCCCGTTTCATCCCCGGAGTACTCGGCAACGAAGACTCCGCAACAGACGACACATTCGAAGACGGACTCCTCGGCGCTCCGCTCTATACGCGCCCACCAGAATTCGACGGCCAGGCAGTCCCTGAAATACTGCAATCCGGCCACCACGCGAACATCGAGAAATGGAGACGCGAACAGAAACTTTTACTCACCCGGCAGCGCCGCCCTGACCTCATCGAAAAGGCGGCACTATCACCAGCAGACAGAAAGTTTCTCGACTCACTCGGAAATACACCCGACGCACCACCGGACGGGCGACTAAATAGCAAATAATCAGCCAAACTTACCGCGCCACAACTAACCGCGCGGCAGGCAAAGGGAGCTACATAAAATGAAATCCATCGAACTCTTCGAAAAAGACTACCTCAAGGAAAGCGTACCCCAAATCCAGATCGGCGACACGGTCAAAGTCCACCACAAGATCGTCGAAGGCGCAAAAGAAAGAATCCAGGTCTTCCAGGGCGTCGTCATAGGCATGAAAGGCGCCGGCATCAACACCACCCTGACAGTCCGCAAAATCTCCTTCTCCATCGGTGTCGAAAAAATCTATCCCATCCACTCGCCACGCATCGACAAGATCGAAGTCGTCAGACACAGCAAGGTACGCCGCGCGAAACTCTACTACCTCCGCGACCTCTCGGGCAAATCAGCGCGCCTCAAGGAAAGAATCGCCAAAAAACCGGCTGCCAACGCAGCAAAATAACCTCCTTGACAGGCGGGTTTCTGCCCGATGCCGAAAAACAAAGACAAAAATACCGGCTTCCACATCGAAGTCAGTCCAGACAAAATCGTCTCGGACGGCAACTGCGAAGTCACCATCAAATGTATCGCCGATGACCGCAGATACATTCGCGAAAACGTCGACGTCACCTTTGCCATACCCAGGCTCAGACTCTCGGAAACCTGCAAAACCCAAAAAGGCATCGCCACATACAAATTCAAACCTGCAAAACCCACAGCTCGCACGGAAGTCATCTGCAACACGCCTTCCGGCGAGCTCAAGACCTCCATCAACATCACCCCCACCCCCGCACAATACACCCGCGACATGATACAGTCAGTCCTGCTCGCGTTCATCGTCGCCTTCGGCATCATCAAACCCTTCCTCCTCGGCACCTACTACGTACCCTCAGGCTCCATGGAAGAAACCCTCTTCAAGGGCGACCGGCTCTTCGGGCTCATGTTTACATACCGCTTCCGCGACCCGCACCCAGGTGAAATCATCGTCTTCAAATACACGGGCCCCGGCCAATTCGCACCAAAAAAAATCAATATCCCCATCATCAACAAACCCTATACCAAATATACCTACTACATAAAACGCGTCATCGCTCGCGAAGGCGACACCGTCGAAGTCCGCAACATGACCGTCTATGTCAACGGCCATCCTCTCGACGAACCCTATGCCAAAGAGCCGCCAATGGCCGACTTCCCCCTCGTCAAAGTGCCAAAGGGCAAACTGTTCATGATGGGCGACAACCGCAACAACAGCTTCGACAGCCGCTACTGGGGATTTCTCGACCGCAAGATGGTCGTCTCGAAGGCTGTCGTAAAATTCTGGCCTCCTGACCGCATGGGCACAATGCCGCAACCCGATATGACACAACCCCGAAAATAAACACTCCGCCCGCAAACAAAAATAATCACCGCAAAATAGCATTTTCGCCCGATATAGTGCATAATCCAAAGAATCAGGCTGAAAAACAGACAAAATCCGGCAAAAACCCACCCGGCAGCCGCCAACGCACCAACCGCATGGAGGAACACTTGAGCACAAAACTCATCAACGTCGGATTCGGCAACATCATCTCAGCCTCACGAGTCGTCGCCATCGTATCCCCGGAATCCGCCCCCATGAAACGCCTCATACAGGAAGCCAAAAACAAGGGCACTCTCATTGCCTCCACCTGCGGCCGCCGCACTCGCGCCATCGTCGTCATGGACAGCGGCCACATCGTCCTCTCAGCACTCCAGCCCGAAACCATTGCAAACAGATTCGCCGAAAAAGACGAATCCCCTGACGAATAGCCTCTCGCATCGGACAACCATCTTGGACCTCGCAACTTTCACCAACAAACGCATCCTCTTCGTCGTCTCGGGCCCATCAGGCGCAGGCAAATCGACCGTGATCAAAAATGTTATGGATTCACCACGGCTCACCGGCACGATCGACTTCTCCATCTCCGCCACCACACGCCCCCCACGCCCCGGCGAGACTCACGGCATCAATTACTACTTCATGGATGAAACACAATTCAAAAAAACACGCGATGACGGCCTCCTCGTCGAATGGGCCAAAGTCCACACATCATACTATGGCACCCCAGCCTCCAATATCGAAAAATCATTCGCCGCCGGCCGCGACCTCATCGTCGACATCGACGTACAGGGCGCCATGCAGATAAAACGCAAACGCCCCGATGCCATACTCATATTCATCGCAGCGCCTCTCGACACGCTCCGCACCCGCCTCCTCAACCGCCCCACGTCTCTCGCACCTGCCCAATACTCCGCCGAAGTCGACCTCCGCATCGAAAACGCCCGCAGCGAAATGACTCACATCCACCACTACAATTACCTCGCTATCAATGAAAAACTTGACGAATGCGTAAAATCGGTTATAAGTATTATCTTGGCGGAAAGACTCAGGATCAGACCTGACATGTGATAACATGCGCCAGATCCAAAGAGGTGTACAATGGCACAAGACCTGTCAACAGAAGCAACCATCAACGAACTCGACGACAACAGATACATGATCGTCAACGTCGCGGCCTACCGCGCGCGTCAGATAAACGGCGGCACAGAAGTATATGTCCGCACCCGCAGCCGCCACCCGCTCAAAATCGCTCTCGAAGAAATCGCCGAAGGCAAAATCACCTACTGCCAAAACGAGGAAATCGCCGAACCCGAACGCGTCGACATCGACACCGACGACCTCTACAGCTTCGACGAACTCTTCGACGAATCGGAAATGGACCCCGACGATGTCCTCGACGCCGATGACCTCGATGTTGCTTTCGAAGAAGAAGAAATCACCTACGAAGAGCCCGAAGGCGGCATAGAAGACCCGCTCCCGCTCGAAGAAGCTGAAGCTCTCGACATCCCCATCAACGAAGACTATGACGGATGACAACCCCGCGCAACATCCTTATCGGTATCACAGGCGGCATATCAGCCTATAAAACGCCGTACCTGATCCGCAATCTCCAGCAGCACGGACATATCATCAAAGCGGTGGCGACTGAAAACGCCCTCCGCTTTGTCACGCCCGAAACCCTCGAAACCCTCACCGGCCACACTGTTTACCGCGACCTCTTCGCACCCAAAACCGGCATCGACCACATCGAACTTTCCCGCTGGGCCGACCTCCTCGTCGTCGCTCCGGCTACCGCCAACTCGATCGCGAAATTCGCAAACGGCATCGCCGACGATCTCCTTTCCACTCTCTACCTCACTCTCAAATGCAACATCGTCATGGCCCCCGCCATGAATCACTCCATGTACGCCGACGATGCCACCAGACGCAACATCCACACATTGCGCTCCCGTGGTGTACGTTTCGTCGAACCCACCGGCGGCTATCTCGCCTGTGGCGACATTGGCCCCGGCCGCATGGCCGAACCCGATATCATCGCCGAAGCCGCCTCTCTCCAGCTTGTCGAACAGTCCCCCCTATCTGGCCGGAAAATCCTCATCACCGCCGGCGCCACCCGCGAACCCATCGACCCTGTCCGTTTCATCTCCAACCGATCGTCCGGCAAAATGGGTTACGCCGTCGCAGAAGCGTTCATCCGCTACGGCGCTCACGTCACCCTCGTCACAGGCCCCTCTCACCAGTGCCCGCCTTACCGTGCCACTATCATCCCTGTCACCACCGCAGCCGAAATGTTCGACGCTGTCACCGCTCACGCGCCCCACTCGGACATCATCGTCAAATGCGCAGCCGTCGCAGACTATACTCCCCCCGTCACCTCTGACCGCAAACTCAAGAAAACTGACGACGATCTCACGCTCCAGCTTACCCGCACCCGCGACATACTCAGGACTCTCGGCGAAAACAAGCTCCCCGGACAGATCCTCATAGGATTTGCCGCCGAAACGGACAACCACCTCGCCAACTCGGTCGCAAAACTCAAACGTAAAAATCTCGACATGATCGTCCTGAATGATGTACTCGCAAAAAACACCGGCTTCGCTTCCGACGACAACCGCGTGATGTTTGTCCGCCCCGCCACCAGCACCGACCACGACTCAGGCGCGGCATCAATACAATTCAGGGAAGTCGACGACATCCGCATCCGGGTCGAAGCCACTCCCGTCATGTCAAAAACCGCCATCGCCGGCCTCCTCGTCCATCAGGTGCTCGACATGATGTCCTCACACTCCTGACGCGGCCATCCGGTTGCCCCCCTGACTCATCCCAGAGATCATTCCCTGCCATCGCATCCGCATCACTCGCCAGCACCAAGACATGCTGTTGCTGTATCTCTCCAAGTCTGTAATAATCATTAATGCACATTGGTTGCGCATGGGTAACGAAGCATGTCTCCAACTGTCCTTGTGACAGACGGTAACAGCTTGCGGAGAACCAGTATTGGCCGAAGAAATCAAACGTGATGCCAGCCGGCAGAAAAGAAAACTCAAGACCGGCTGTTTCATCGCGCCGCTTGTCGTGCTGGCCATTTTGTATGCGCTTTCGAGGCTTATTGTTTTTACCCCTGCCAATGCCATTAAAATCAAAACCGCTATCGAAAACACTGCAACAAAAGCGCTACATGAAGAGCTCCGCCTCGGCAGAGTCTACTTTGACCTCCTGGGGCGGCTAATCATCAATACGCCACGCCTCGGCAGGGCGGATAAGCCAATGCTTGTGGCTGACAGGATCGTTGCTCCCATCTCGATCCCCAATGCCATCAGAGGCGCGCGCACAGGCGAATATGGCAAAGCGGTGAAAACTATCAGGATAATCGCCCCTGACATCCATCTCGAACGGCGCGCCGACTGCGTGTGGAGTTTTGACAATCTCATCGAGGGCGGCGGCGCCACTTCCAGGGGCGCCCAAATCCCCGAGCTCAACATCATGCTGGAAAATGCCACCCTCGCCATGCGCGACCACTGCGCCCGCGCGCCCTATCCGGTTACAAGATTCGCACTAAGCAATCTCCATGGCCCGATCCACATCAGCCCCCAGACCGTTATCACTCTGAATCTCAAAGCCCCCGATACGACCTACGGCACGGGATTCGGCGCCGACGTGCGTTTCGACCCTGCTTCGGGCTGGCGGCTTTCCATCACTTACGACAGGCTCGACCCTGCCGTGATCGGGCGCTTCTTCGGCTCAAACACTTTTTCGATCAGCGGCGGACACATGCCGCTCACTTTCTTCGCGGAGGCGGCTTACACCAGAGTCGGGCATTCGCCCAATTACTCATGGGGTGGCGAGGCATCGCTGACCGGACAAACCATCGACTACAGTCCGTGGAAGCTGCATCTCACGAATGCGCGGGGCGATGTGGAGTTCGGCCCCGACATGATTTCCGTAAAAAAGGGCCGCGCCCGGTTTGCCGGCGGCACGGCGCGAGTCTCAGGCAGTTATACTCGCATGGGAGCCGACACGATCGGCGCTGCCATAGATTTCGCCGGCATCGATCTCGCGCGGGTGCCGATGATGCCTGTAGCTTTCAAAAAGGCAAACGCGCGCGGCCGCGCCACGGGATCACTCATGATCGACGGCCCGGTCGCCTCGCCGCGAGTGCTCACGCGATTTGCCGCCACCAGTCCTTCTTTCATGAAAACACCGGCCGACTCCCTCGCCGCCACCGTCAAATATGAAGGCAGCCTGATCACCGTCACCGGCGCAAAGCTCGCCATCGGCGGCGCGAAGGCCACTATAGACGGATCGTATGATACGGACTCGGCGAAGTGGCAGGCGCGCGCCGCACTCGACGGCATCGACATCCATACGGCTGTCCCATATCTGCCGCCAAGCAGATTTATCCCGCGCCGCGGCTCGATCACGGGCGACATCTCTATCGAAGGGACTGCCTCCGACGTCTCTTCAGCCACTTTCATCGTGCAGGGACGCGGACTTGCGACTGCCGAACTCGACAACATAGCTCTCGAAGCAGCGGCCGGCTACTCGGATGGCACTTTCGACATCAAAAACCTCACTCTGAAAAATTCCGACATATTCCTCATCGCAGACGGCACTGCCGCGCGGGATCATATCGAAATCGCCGTCCACGCACTTTCCATGAAAACCGCCGACCTGCTCTATCTCGCCGGACGCGAGGACATCTCGTCGTCAGGCCGCCTGCGATTCAGGGGCAACGTGACCGGAGATTTCGACAAACCTGTTTTCGCGGCCACCGTGTCGGCCAGCCCGCTGAAATTCAGTTCCATCGCCCTCGACCACATGACCGGACGCGTGATCGTTTCGCCATACAAATTGCTTTTAGACAATATGCGCCTCACATCCCACGGCGACACTCACGAAGTCAACGGGCTCATATCGCTCAGAGACAAAACCCTCGATATCACCGCGTCTCTCAAAAACGCCTCACTCCCCGGCCTCGCCTCGACCATCCGTGAAATATCCGGCGGCAAAGCCAGTCTCAAGTACGATGTCGACGGCAATATCGACGCCACCATCAGAGCAACCGGACGCCTCGCGCAACCGGACATCGCCGCATCGCTCAACGGCAAAGCCCTTCGATTCGAAAAAGAACGCATCCCCTCTGCGTCCGCCCAACTCGCCTGGTCGCGCGACAGGCTTTCATGCGAAGCCACCGCCCTCGCAGCCGGCGGCACAATCAAGCTCAAGGGCAGCACCGGCGACGACGACACCATCTCCGCACAATTCACCGGCAGCGGCATCGACATCGAAGCCATCTCATCCATAGCCCCTTACGTCAAAGGCGCCACCGGCTCGGCCGACATCTCCGGCTCCATCTCCGGCACCATCAGCGATCCCGTCGTCACGGCCGGATTTCACTCTGCCGGCACACAATACAACGGCATTACATTCACCACCAGCCGCGCGCAATTCACCTACAGCGACAAACTCGCATCTATCACCGGCCTCACCCTCAAAAACGGCGCCGAAAACTACTCATTCGACATGAAATACGACTTCGCCTCAAAACTCCTCGACATCTCGGGCAGCATCACTGACGGACACCTCGCCACTCTCGTCGCCGTACAACCCTACTCCCTTCCGTCCGCAGCCACCGGCAGCATCGAAGGCCGGTTCCGCATCTTCTCACGCGCCGGCGACCTCTCAGGCGCCGTCCAGTTCACCGGCAAAGACATCCACATCGGCGAATACCCCATCGCCGACTTCGCCATGGAAGGAGGCTTCGAAGGCAAATCCTTCAACATCACGAAATTCGAAGCCGCCAACGAAACCGCACTCGTCCAGGCGAATGGTCTCGTAAACCTCCACACCGGCGATTTCACCACAATGAACATCGACGCCCACGGCATCGAACTCCAGAGCCTCTCCGACCTCGGATTCTTCCACGTCCCCTTCGCTGGCATGGCCGACATCGTCATCGGCCTCGTCGGCGACGACTCCTCGGACACACTCGCCGGCTCCATCGAAATCTACACCCCCGAAGCCTTCGGACTCAAATTCGACCGCGCCCGCGGCCAATTCGAATTCAACGGCGACGCACTCACCATCCTCAATCTCCAATTCCTCAAAGGCCAGTCGAAATTCTCCATATCAGCCAACATACCGGCACGCAAAAACTCCACCTCCAACTTCGAAATCATCGCCAGGACCGACAACCTCTCACTACCCATCCTCAACCCCATCCTCGCACGCTACGGCGTCACTCTCGACGGCAGCCTCGACTTCAGAAACGTCCGCATCACCGGCACCCCCAAAGCCCCCGTCATCACTGGCAACATCCTCATCGCCAATGCCACCCTCAAACACAAGGACATCACCCAACCCGTCACCGCACTCGCCGGCGACCTCGTATTCGACCGCGACGCCATCCGCATAAAAAAACTCCAGGGCTCCCTCGAAGGCCGCCCCATCCGCATCAACGGCGGCCTCAGCTTCAAAGGCCTCAGACTCGACTCCTACGACTTCGAACTCTACGACGTCGACAGCCTCAACATCACATACCGCGAAAACATATTCAAAGGAAAAATCGACGTCAAAAACCTCGCATTCCGCGGCGACTCCACAAAAGCCGAAATCTACGGACGCGCCGGCCGACCACCCACCATCACCGCACACGACGGCAACTTCACCATCCCACAAGCCTCCCCGGCGCCAGCGACTCCCGCCACCCCATTCCCACTCGCTCTCCGCTCATTCATCATCAACGTCTCCGACAACATCAACATCCGCAACAAGGGCGGCAACCTCAACCTCAACGATACACAAGGCCGCATCACTATCGCAGGCACACTCGCAAAACCCGAAATCAAAGGATGGCTCACATCATCAAGAGGCACACTCAGCTACATCGGCAACAACTTCAAACTCCAGGACGACGCCGTCATCGGCTTCACATCCTTCGAAGGCATCGGCATCGTACCCATGTTCTACATGAAAACCCTCGCCCGAGTCTCCGGCACCGACATCACCATGGAACTCTCCGGTCCCATGATCGACATCGACCAGTCGCCAGCCTTCCGCGAACGATGCTCCGACACCGGCACCGACATCTCGGGCATCGACACCATCTCCACCCCAAAAGCCACCGCCCTCAGCATGGGCACCATCACACTCGGCGCCGACAGCGACATCACCATCCCCGTATGCCCCCAACGCAATTTCATCGCCTACGAAAACAACATCTCCAGCGCCCACCAATACTCGGACCAGGAAATCATGCAGAAACTCACCCACACCGAAAACCTCATCACAGGCGAACGCTACACCATGCAAAACATACAGCCAGTCGTCGCCGGATTCGTCTCCCCCATCGTCGGCTCCGTCATCGAACGAACCACCACTATAGAGAACTTCAGTATAAACCTTGACCCCAACAAGGATGTACTTGTACAATTTGAAAAACATTTGAACAACAGGATTTCGATCAAATACGAGCGCCTCTTCTCGGACTCAATAGAAGAAAACCTTGAGGCACGCTACAAATTCAGGAAACGCAGCTACCTGAAATGGGGAATCGATCAAGATAGCCAGAGCAACTACCAGTTGGAGTACCAGCTTCGGTTTTGACGGATAGCATGATAGAAGCATATATGAGCGAACTCTCCAAGGTCCGTGTCCTTGACCCCCTTGAAGAGGCCGACTGCTGGAGCCGCTACAAAGACGAAGATGACGTCGAAGCTCGTGCGCGCATAATCGAAGCATACCAGCCCCTCGTCTACAAGATCGTCACCGGCATCAAAGCCAACAGCGAAGTCCTCCTCGACCTCATACAGGAAGGCACAGTGGGCCTGATTGAAGCTGTCGAAAGATTCGACCCCTCCAAAGGCATCCGATTCACCACCTACGCGCCATTCCGCATACGCGGCCGCATCATCAACTACCTCGACCGCAACAACACCCGCGACATCGACCTCGACAGCAACGCTCAAGCCATGCAGGAAATCATGGGCATGGCCTCCATGTTCGCTGACCCCACTGACCAGCGCAAAAACGTCGAATCCATCGCCGAAGACGAAATGCTCATCACAATCGTCCTCAAAAGCCTCTCCCGACTCACCGAAAAAGAACGCGCCGTCGTCACCGGCATATACATCGAAGACAAAAAAGCCACCGACCTCGCCCGCGAACTCGGCATCTCCAATTCCTACCTCTCCCGCCTCCAGAAAAAAGGCGTCCGCCGCCTCCGCGGCATGCTCGCCCGCCTCATCAAGGAAATGCGATGACTCCACACCACACTAAATATAGAGAAATTCATCGCATTTCACAAAAAATCACACAAAATAGCCTCTATCACACCACATTCACACGCCACAGCCCGTAATACACAAAAAACGGATGAAATAATGCAATAAATATCCGGATACTATTAATGAGATCAATCTATTTCTAAGGCAGGGCCCGCCCGCAAACGCCCTGCAACGGGGGATGTACCGGACATGAAAGACAACCACAAAAAGGCGATCGAACCAGACGCCGAAAAAATAGCCAAACACATAAAATACACCCGCCATTGGCTCGACAAGGCCGACGACGATTTCAGCGAACACAAAATGGCCTCCGGCAGCGCAGTCCTCAACCTCGCACGCGCAGAGCTCACCGCCGCATGGGAAGAAGCCATGCAGCTCAAAACCCAGGTCATCGCCGACCTCCCCCAAAAGGCAAAAGCCAACTGGAAACCACTCACCAGCGTGGGACTCCTCGCAAGCGGCTTCATCGTCGCCATTATGATCAACAACTATTCCCCCACATCCATCCCCGGCTCAGGCCCGAAAATCGAAGATTCTTCCACCCCACCCCCCATCACCGCCACAGTCGTCATCCCCGAATCCCACCGCAAATCGACCCCGGCTGCCACTCAGCCACAGACAGTACCCTCCACTACTGCCGCCACATCACGCACCACCACCCCCAGCGCCACACCCGCGCATGCTAAAGCTCCCAGGCCACAGCCCGCCATCACCAAAACAATCCCCTCAGCCGTTGCCACCCCCGCACAAGTCCCACAACCACAGGTAATCGAGCGCGTAAAATATCTCCCTTACTCACCACTCACCGATCAGGATACCCAAAACGCGCAACCCGTCACCGCACAGTCCCAATCATCCACTCGCCAGCTCGAACAAAATGAAGTCATCGAACTCTACAAAACTGCCGAACACTCCCTCCGATAAGACACACCAGCAAACATATCGATGATAATAAGTTCACACAGCGCCCCTCACAGCAGGGGCGCTTTCTATTTCACACAAAAAGCCATCCCGCCGCCGACTGGCGAATTCATAACCAATCCGTGTCATACGTTATACGAATAATTATTTGAATTTCCCTACCGGAGAAACCTTTTTCGAGAAAAAGGTTTCTCCGC
>CAZQSL010000059.1:0-21042 GCA_964595945.1 uncultured bacterium | reverse complement strand
ATTAATAGATGCTCTATTGTGCGCTATCGTCCTGTATGCGTCCGTGAACGGTTACGAAGTTTCGTATTATTTGTGCTTCGCACTGCGGTAGGTGATTTCTATCGGCAACCGCTATAATGCAAAGCGGGGTTGATCGTGGCAATCAAAAGGGCGGGGTTTACACCCCGCCCTTTGTTGCATACGGTAGATGAAAAGCAGGAGTGATCAGTCGAATTTGACCATGATCTTGGCATCCTGGCGGTCGCATGATTTTTCGATGGCCTTGACTGCGTCGTCGATTTGGTAGCGTCGTGTGATGGCTTTGACCATGTCGATGCGGCCGGAGGCCATGAGGCGGATGACATTGGGGAATGTGCCATTGCCGCTGTGGCCCTGTGCGCCGAAGACCTGAGAGTGGCGGACCTGGAACTGGTCGAGATAGAGCGGCACTCTGCTGGCTGCGCGACCGATCTGGACGATGCGAGTGTCGATATTCATGGTCTGCTCGGCGACCGGGAGCGTGAGGTGAGGCGCGCCGGCTGCTTCTACGTAGAAATTGGCGCCCTGGCCCTCAGTGGCGTCCATGATTACTTCGGCGGAGTTGACGGCGAGCGGGTCGTAGATAAAGTCCGCGCCCATCTTTTTAGCGATTTTTCGGCGGCCGGGACTGACTTCGAAGCTGATGACCTTGGCTGCGCCGGCCGCGCGGCAGAGCGCGATGGATGCGAGGCCGATGGGGCCTGCGCCGAAAATTACTACATAGGCGCCGGGACGGAAGCCGCCCGCGCGCTCGAATATGCCGTTGTAGGCGACGCAGGTAGGTTCGACGAACGCGCCTGCTTCATAGATGCCGTCTTCATTTTTATATGCGTTGGAGAGTTCGTTGAGTTTCCAGCAGAATTTTGCGCCGACGGCAATATATTCGGCGAATGCGCCGTCGATGGTGAACCCGATTTCTTCGAGATTGGTGCACTGGTTGGGATAGCCGTTGCGGCAGGGTACGCATTCGCCGCACCAGATCATCTCTTCGGCCGTGACCATGTCGCCGACCTTGAAGTCGGATACGCCTTTTCCGAGTTCGACGACTTCGCCAGAAAATTCGTGTCCGAGGATGCTTGGGAATTTTGTGAGGCCGGGGTACATGATGTAGTTTTCCGAGTCGGTTTCGTAGAAGTGCATGTCGGAGCCGCAGACGCCGCAGGCTTTGATTTTGATGAGGAGCTGTCCGGGTGCGGGTTTGGGGACCTTTACATCTTTAACGACAAGTTTCGGATTGCGCCAAACGCTGTTGCCTGTGATCGCTTTTTTTGTGTCTTTTTCCCATTGTGTGAGCGGATACCCTTTTTTGGGTTCCCATTTCGCATCGAGTACTAACGCCTTCATATTACCTGTCCCTCCCGAGTACCGGAAAATGTGAGCATGTCAGAGACATGCCCAGTCATGCACATATATGTGCATTTTGCCCTATTGAAAGCTCTCACTTCCGCAGGAGCAGTGCGGCGGGAATGCGCGGCAGCTGCTTTTTGGAAGTTCCCTTGATGTGGTCAGATGAAGGTTTGCCGTTGAGGTCGTAGTGTTGTACGAGTATTGCGGCTACGTTGTCCGCGAGGTTTTCAAAAGACCTTGTCCTGAGCGATGAAGACTCGCGCGGTGTCATGTCGATATAAGCTTTTTCGAGATCGGATGTACCTGTGACGGTACCGTCGTAAATGATTTCGCGTGTGGGGATTGCCGTAATGGTGACGTCTGCTTTGGACGTGCCGCGCATAAAGTCTTTGCCTTTAATGCCGTGAAACCGTGTGTTGGTTACGGTGTCGACTGCGGCAGTGCCGGGATTGCCGGAGATTATGATATCGGCTCCGTAGTCTTTTTCGAGGTCTCTGAGAGAAGCGTGGGGATTGTCGGCGGTGATGACGATGAATTTCCCGGTGGCTGTGATAGCGTCTGCGAGGACTCTTGTTTTTTCGTCGCCGGGAGCCGGTTTCCATGCGGCGGTGCCTTTGGGGTTGGCGAAGGGTACGATGACGACAGTTTTGGGTTTGTAGTATGTCTTGACCATGTCGTAGACCGACAGGGGCTGGACTGGGGTGAGCTGTGAGGGGTGTATGGAAATGTTGTTGTTGTCAAGTTTTGCAAAGCTGTCTTCTTTAGGCAGGCGGGGAAGTTCGACCGGGCGGTCGGAGTAGCCGGTTTTGTCGGCGATATAATTGAAGTTCGATCTGATCACAGGATTGTCAGGAGCGGTCATCAGCGCTTTGTAGGATAGTTCGAGAGCAACGTCTGGGTCGCCGTTGAAGAGGCGGCAGACGGCGATGTTGTTAGTGACTTCAGGACGCTGGCAGCCGTAGTCGGAGGCGCGGTGGAACATTTCGATCGCGCCGTCGCAGTCGCCCTTTTTCATGAGAAGCAGTCCGATATTGGCGGCTGCGCAACCGTAGATGGGGTCGAGGTCGAGTGCGATGCGGAATTCCTGTTCGGCTTCGTCGAATCGGTTCATGCGTTCGTCCGCAAGGCCTTTGAATGCGTGAGCAACGGCATCCTGCGGGTTGTTGGCGATGATTGACTTGAAGGATTCGAGAGCGTTGACGGGGTCGGATGTGTGAAGGTCGATGATGGCCTTGACGAGGCGGAAGCGGTCGTTGGTGGGGTAGAGTTCGAGGGCGCGGTCTATGTCTCGCTCTGCGTGGTGGTAATCATTGGTATCTATGTTGTATTTTGCGCCACGGTAGTAGAGGTCGGCGAGCTGGACGGTGTCGAGCGGTGGAGTTTTGACGTCTTTGCGTTTTGATTCGCGTTCTTTTGCCTTGACGGCCTGTTCGGCTTTGATTTCTTTTTTTGTTTTCTTCTTTTTCTCGACGATTATGGTTTCTGAGAGGGGCACTGTCGGGGCATTGGAGGGTGCAACGGCGATTTCGGCTGGTGCGGGGGAAGCGTCTGTTGGTATGGGGGGTTCAGGGGCAGGTGTTGCGACTGCTGTTTCTGTCTGGGGCTGAGGTGCCGGGGCGGGCTGGGTGCTTGCTATGCGGGTTTTGATTTCATTGTACCAGTCGCGGCCGATGCCCATTTCGGCACAAAATTCTTTGGGCATGCAGGCGATGGAACTGCAGATGGCGCATGGGGGGCATACGACGCAGCCTTCGGGGCAGTTTTCGAGGTTGTCTTTGGGGCATTCGATCGAGGGGGTGGCAGGTTGTTCGGTGACGACTGTTTCGACTGGTGCGGGCGTTTCGGGAGTTAGTGGGGTTGCGGGCTGTTCGGGTGTCGGGGGGATTGGTTCGGCATCTGGCTGCGCCGGAGATGCAGGAGTGGTTTCAGGAGTGGGAGCGGGGGGTTCGGGTTGCTCGGTTGGGGCAGGGGTCGTTTCGGCAGGGGTAGAGGCGACTTCGGTATTCTCTGAGGGAGCGGGGGATTGTTCGGGCTGATTTTGTGGTTCTGCTGGTGGTGTTGGTTGTTTATCTTTGAGTTTTATCTGTTTGGGCAGGCCAGCGAGTGGGCCTTCGGAGTAGTAGTCGGACTGGATACGCTTCTTTTCCTGTTTAAGGAATTCGTAGTTTTTTGTGAATTGAGTGTTGCCGGGATCGATTTCGAGTACTTTCTGCATTTCGGCGATAGCGTCGTCGATTTTGTTGGTCTTGTAATAGGCGAATGCGAGGTTGTTGCGTGCGAGGGGGTAATTGGGAGCGGCTTCGACGGCCTGTTTGTGGTATTTGAGAGCGGTTTCGAAGAATCCCTGTTCGGTGTAGACGTTGCCGAGGTTTATGAGAGCGGTCAGGAGGTTGGGCTGGATTTTGAGAGCTTCGAGGAGTTCGTGTTCGGATTTGGCGTATTCTTTGAGGATGTAGTAGTTTTGTCCGATATTGTTGTGGAGGACGGCGGCGTCGCGGGTGTCGGGTTTGATGCGGGTGAGTGCCTGGGTGAATGCTTCGATGGATTTTTCGTATTCGCCGAGGGCGTTGTAGCAGACGCCGAGGCCGGAGGCGGCTTCGGGCATGTCGGGTTGGGCCTTGAGAGCTTTGTTGAGCTGGTCGATGGCGGCTGTGAAGTTTTCGGTTTCGATGAAGGCCATGCCGAGAGCAGTGAGGTATGTGGCGTTGGAGGGGTCGAGAGCGATGGCGAGGTTGAGTTCTTCGATGGCGCCCTGTAGGTTCCGCTGTTTCTGAAGGGAGACTGCGGTTTTGTAGTGGTCGGATGCGGTGGGGGCGGCTGATATGGAGTAATTGGCGGCAATGGCCGAAAGGGCGAATATGGTGATGGCGAACAGGAGTTGTCTGAGCGAAGTGAAGCTCTTCATGTGGTGCACCTCTGCGAGTCGCCGTTGTGTTGGTCGGCGGCACTGTGTAATGTGTTGTGTCCCGGCTGCGCCGGACTGCTGGCGGCTGTCTCCGTGTGGTCAGTAGTTAGAATATTACATTAAAACAAAATACAGTAAATGTAAAGAACGCGCGAGATGAAGAGAGGGTGTGATGACGTGTCAGGCAGGCGGGAGTTCGAAGCTGACGCCGTGAATGCGGCCCGTGATGATGTCGCGAGCGAATAGCGGGTAGACGTGTTCGAGATCGAGTGTGCCGCCCTTGAGGAGAAATCCGCGCCGGCGGGCGATGGCTTCGAAAAATTCTTCGTGGGATGTGTGCTGGCTGGTGATGTTGTAGAAGGCGTCGAAATGGCGCGAGTAGCGGTCGTAGCAAAGGTTGAGGATGTGGCGCGCGGTCTGCTCTGCGTCGGACTGGTTTTCCTGGAGGCAGCCTGCTGCGGCGAGGGTGAGACCGCGCTCGGTATCGGCAACGTTGGAATTGACGAGTCCCGGGGTGTCAATGACGAGGAAATCATGGCCGATATTGATGAGATGCACGCCGCGGGTGATGCCGGGGACAGCGCCCGTGGGCGCGCTTTTCTTTGCGGCGAGGTAATTGAGGACAGTCGATTTGCCCACGTTGGGGAGGCCGAGGACGAGGGCCTTGATCTGGAGTTTTGTGGATGTTGCGATTTCGTAGTGGTGTTTTATGGAAGTGATGAATTTTGCGCGTTGTGCGGGTTGGTTGTGGGGAAATACGACAGCCGGGGCGCCGGTGGCAGCGAAATGATCGAGCCACAGAGGGGTGACACGTTTGTCGGCGATATCGGATTTTGTGAGTATGGTGACGCGAGCGCAGCCGTGGAGGGCACGGGAGAGGATGTCGCAACGTGTCGAGAGTGGTGCGCGGGCATCTTTGACCTCAAGGACAAGGTTGACGGTCGGGGCGAGGGCTTCGATGCGGTCGATGGCTTTTTTCATGTGTCCGGCGAGGACGGGTTTTGGTGACATGGGTTAGTATGCTTTCGACCGGATTATGCCGGTGAGTCTGCGATGTGGACGACGCGACCGATGACGGAAACGCGGTTTTCGCTGATAAGTTTGATGGCTTCGCAGTAAGCGGGTTTTTCGGCGGCCTGGACTCGCGCGCTGATGTCCTGCCATGTGTCGGTGTGCAGGACTGGTACGGCGCGCTGGATGATGATGGGGCCGTCGTCGTATGTTTCGTTGACGAAGTGGATGGTGCAGCCGGTGACTTTGACGCCGTGTGTGACGACGGCTTTGTGGACGCGGTCGCCGTAGTATCCATCGCCGCAGAATGAGGGGACGAGTGCGGGGTGTGTGTTGATGATGCGGTTGGGGTATTGTGAGACGAATTCAGGGGAGAGGAGGCTCATAAAGCCGGCGAGTACAATGAGCTGGGGCTGGTAGGGGGCGAGAGTGTCGAGGATGGCGCGGTTGAAATGCACGAGAGGGTCTTCGGGGAAATTGCGTGTAAATTCCTTGCGCGAAACTACGTGGGTGGGTATTCCGAAACCGGCAGCGCGTGTGATGCCGAAGGCGTCGGCGCGGCTGGAGATGACGGCTACGGTTTCAGCGGCGATGTGTCCGGCGTTGATCTGTTCCTGGATGTATTGGAAAGTGGTGCCTCCGCCAGAGATGAGGATGGCTATTTTTAGTTTGTCGGGCATAGAAAAGGTCTCCGTGAGATGATGTGTGTGCTTGGGGTCATGGCTGTGCAGAGGGTTGAGCCTGCTGAGGGTGTGTCGCAGCGGGACGTTGCGGGGGAGGAGCCATTTGGCGTTGCGATCTGGTAGCGCGCGTGATCTGTCTGATGCGTTCGAGAGTGGGGCGCGCCTGAGAGGCGTATTTTGAAGATGGATAGAGATCGATCAGTGTCGAATAGGCTTTTTCGGCTTCGGCAAAGCTGCGGGCGCCGGCGGCGGTGCCGCCGAGTTGATAGAGGATTTCGCTGTCCTGGAGTCCGGTGAGTTTTTGTGTGGCGCGGAGGTTATTGAAGAGTGAGATTGCCTGAGAGTGGTTGCCGGTCTGACCGAGTATTGTGGCGTAGCTTGAGACGGCCGAGATATATTCTGAAGTAGTGGATAGTGCGGTGCCGGCATATTTGTCGATTTTGATTTTGATGGTGGATAGTGCTTCGGAGAGTTTTCCGTCCTTCTGGAGACAGACCGATGTCATGTAGGTTGCCTTGATTTCGAATTGCGGATCGATGGTTGCATCTGAGTTGAGTGATGAGAGATAAGGGTAGGCGAGCTGGCACTGGTCGGTATTGAGGTAAGCGAGGGCGAGGTTGAGTCGTGCGTTGACATATCCCGGATCGACGGCGAGTGCTTTTTTGTACATATCGATGGCCTGTGAATATTTGTGGTTGGCAAAGAGCAGATTGCCTTGATTGTTGAGTGCACGGACATTGCCCGAGTTGGCGTTGATGGCATCGTTGAAGAGTCCTGAAGACATTTTCATGAAATATGTGGCTGACGCGGAGAGGGCGTTTGAGAGTGAGTGATTGCCGCTGCGGGCTGCCTTGTCAGCGCGGGTATTGAGCTCGGACGCGTAGCGGGTAAGGAGGAGTCCGAGATTGTAGTAGGCGTCGGAGTGGGAGGGGTTGATGGCGATGGTTTTGCGATACCATTCGATAGCTTTATCGGGAGGGTAGACTACGGGGTCGAGTTGGGCGAGACGTTCGAATGAGAGAGCCATCTTGAAGGCGGCGGCGTCGAGTCCCGGTTGGATTTTGAGCGCTTGAGTGAACATGTTGTTTGCTTCGATGAGGAATGAGATTGCATTTTTGCGGTCGCTGTCGCTTATGCCGGTGGGGATCGAAATGTCTTTCGAGCCGGTTTCGGTGGTGAGTTGTTTCGCGAGATTGATGGCGCGCTGGTAGTAGATGAGGCCGATGTTGTAGCGCGGCAGGGGGTAGTTGGGATAGATTGCGAGAGAGTCACGGAAAGCGTTTTCTGCCTGATCGTAGTAATCTTCGCCTTTTTCGAAATAGATGGCGCCAAGATCGAGGGTAATCTGAGGAAGATCGTAGTATTTCTGGGCTTCGAGGAATTCCGCAAGTGCCGTGTCGTTATCCTTGATCTTCTGGAAGTACATACCGCGGAAGAGGTGGATATCGCCGTTGTATGGGTCGAGTTTGAGAGATTGGTCGAAAAGTAGAGCGGCATTGTCTACGTCGCCCATCTGGCCGCTGTACTGCGCGTCCTTGATGAGTATGTTTGCCGCTTGCCACTGATAGGAATAGACCGAGACGACGCAGGCAAAGATGATGACAATTACGATGAGAGCCAAGCCTGTGGCGGTAGTGATTTTTGGATAAAACCATTGTTTTTCGATAGAGTGATCATCGTGGATATTTTGCAGTGCGGGGGGCTGCGGCGCGGCATGTTTCTTTTTTGGGATGGGCTGTGCGGCGGGCGCTTTTTTAACAGGTGGCAGAGCGGGGATGTTGAATGCGTGATCATGGCAATATACGAGGATCGCCAGCAGTACGCCGGCGAGCATGGATGAGCCGATGATGTGGAATGGGAATCCGAGGGTTGCGGACAGTGCCATAGCTGTGAGTCCCGCAAAAGAGCCGAGCGCGAGCAACTGTATCATAGGGTCTTCGGCCGCATAGTAAGTGCGGTGAAAAAACAGCGTGACGGTGATGCCGAAAAACACGAGTGCGAGCACTCCGAGAGGGCCGAGTTCGGCGCAGACGTGCAGATATTCATTGTGGGCTTCCTTGGCGTTGACATCTTTGAAGAACCCCGGAATAGCCTTGATATTTTTATCCTTGAGATAAGCCTTGAGCATGTCGAGATAGTGGATTTTGAAATTGCCGACGCCGACACCGAAGGGATAGTGTTTGATCATGGTGACAGAGCCGCCCCAGATATAGGTGCGAGATGCGATGGAGTCGTCGAGCATGATGGGCGGGGCGAGTTCGGCCTGTTTCTGTATCTGGTCGATTTTGGTTTCCTTGTTTTTGTCCGAGAGCGAGGGCGTGATGGTGATGCCGATGGCTGCCATGATGGCAAGGATAGATGCGGCCGAAAACACGCGGGCGCGTCTGGTGCGCAGGATGAGCAGCGCCGCCGCGATGGAGACGGCTGTGGCGACGGCGAAGGCCAGCCACATCGAAGGTGATTTTCTGAGTACGTCTTCCATGATGTTGAGTATTGACATAAATCGGCTTGAGTATGGTATGGGAGGTTGGGGGAGAAATTTTTCCGCAGTGGAAATTGCCGCCCAGAAGCAGGCTGATAGAGCGAGAGCGATGAGCGAAAGCGATGCTTCGATGAGTTTATTGCGATTCAGGCGGTCGAATGCGAAAAATGTGAAAACGATGATCGAGCCTATCGCTCCTATCCACGATCCGCGTGTCACGGCGAGCAGGATTATGATCAGGATGAGCTGGATGGCTGTCCATATAAGGGCTTTTTTCCAGATTTTATCAGCTGCGATGGCGGCGGCAAGCGCAAAGGGCAGCGTCATGGCGAGCATTTCAGCCACATAGTTCTTGTTGCCGAGAGTGGAGAATGGATCGCGGTTGCCGGCAAGGCCGATGTATTCGTTGAATCCGCGGAGTTGGGCGATGCCGATCAGCGCTTCGAGAGCCATGATGATGATCACCACGGCGGCGAAATACCAGATGTGCCTTCGTCCGTTGAAGAAGTTGACAAGTATGTAAAAGTTGACGATCACGAAGAAGTACTGGGTGAAATCCCTGAGACTGGTCATAAATGCAGGTATGTGATCTTTCGTCGTAAAACGCGAAAAAACGAATGAGAGGAGTATTGCGGCAGTCATGGCCAGCACCGGGCGGGTAATGGGCAAGCGGCGGAATTCGAACCGGCCCTTGATGGCAGTCGAGATAAAGCACAACACGAGCGTGACCGCCAGTCCGGACTGCATGATGGTGGCCTGCGGGAGGCGGAAGGATTCCTGAGACCGGAATATTACGAAATATACGGAAAAGGCGAGAGTCTGAGTGTAGAATGCCATGATGAGAGGCAGGAGCGGCCGCTCGGGGTCGCGCAGCGATTTTATGAAAAAACATGGCAGGGCAAAGATCAGTGCTGCCGGGATCGCGAATTTCAGTGCGACGGGGTTGAAAACCTTGACATCATGCGCGATGGTGTGGTCGATGCCAACGGCATAGATGAGAGCTTTCGAGTGGTCGAAGATATGGGCGATGAGCGATGTCAGGCTCAGGCCGTCCCAGAAGACCGGCTGGAAGGGTTTGAGTAGCGCCCCAAGCTCACTGAAAAAGAAATATGGCATGACGACAAGGAGCGGAAACGCGATGGTGAGCAGCAGCCCATCCGTGTCGAACAGGTTGAAAGAGTCTTGCCGTGCTGCGGGAGGCGGGGAGGCCGCCGTTTTTTTTGACTGTTGCTTATGAGGCGAAGTGTTTGATGGCTGTCTGGACATCGGCGTATTGTGTAAAGACCCTTTGGAGGCCGCAGAGGGCGAAAGATTTTTCGGCGTCGGAGTTGAACGTACCTGCGAGCCACATATCTCCGCCTTGCAGTCGTATTGAATTCAGCATGGTGACAAGGACACCGATACCGGTGCTGTCCATGTTTTTAATACCATTTACGTTAAGAATGAATTTTCTGCAACCGTCTTCGATAGAATCACGCAGTTGTTTTTTGAGTGAAAGGTGGGTGTCGATGTCGAGATCGCCGGAAAATTCGATGATTACGATATCGTTTTCGGTGCGGAAATCAATGGGTGATTTTTCATCGGAGGGATTCATCGGAGTCGAGGTCTCCCTTCTGGTTTTCGAGGAAATCGATAATGTCGTTGAGCTTGAAGCGGCGCTGGTTGCCCGCCGTGCGCAGATGCGGGAGGATGCCCCTGTCGGTGTAACGGCGTACGGTAGCTTTGCAGACGCCCATGATGAGGGCGGCTTCTTCGAGTGTGACTGTTGGATTGACGAGCCGTTCGAGGAGTTGTTCGCGAGTTTCCGTTTTTGTTGTCTGGGATTTGAATACCGGCTTGAGCGGCTGCCGGGATTTCTTTTGCTGTGGCTGGGCGGGTGGAGTATTCGGATTAGAGGCAGCCGGCGGCCAGACGGGTGGAGTATAGGCGGGGGTGGCGAGAGTGCCGGGCTGTACTTTCCTGGTGGTGCTGTCAGGTGCCTCTGAGGGGGTTGGGCGTGATGTGATTTGTGAGGGGGCGGGTGCTGCGGGCGGTGTGTGAGATGTGGTGACCTGAGGGGAGATTTTGCGCTGGATAGTGTATTTTGCCCTGTCCACGCCGGGGGTGTCTTTACGAGGGATATAACGCTGTGTGTCAGCGATGTCCCCGGATTTTTTTCCGGTCTGTTCCTGTACGTACTTCTGCCAGTCTGAAAGTTTTTCGTCCATATCGATGCCGTTTTCTGATGAGCTAAGAGCTTGTGCCCTGTGTGTTGCCATCGGTGCCGGATGATCCGTCATCATCGACGGGCGCTGGAGGAGGTGTGGAAATCTCCACAGTGTCAATAATGATGGGGGGAGGCGCGCTGTGTGAGAGACGTGAGAGAAGTGCGGGGTCGCCGGGGCCGGGGGGAGTTTTTTTCTGCTTTTGAGATTCGTAGCCTTCGGGCTCTTTTTCGTTTTCCCTGAGCAGGTCGTAAAACTCCTGATCGGCGTTGTCTCTTTTGTTTTTTTTCTGTTTTTTCGAGGTGTCGTGTACCCTGTACATATCTTTGAGTCGGTCGACACCGAAATCGTCTGGCATGGCTGATCAGCTCCGTAATGTCTAATTCAGGAAGTCTTCTGGCACTCTGGATTCGAATACCGAGAGAAAGACCGAAACGATGGCTGGGTCGAACTGGGAACTGGAGTGTTTGATGATTTCCCTGAGAGCGGCGTTGTGAGAAAGGGCTTTGCGGTAGGGGCGGTCGGTGGTCATGGCGTCGTAGGCGTCGGCGATGAGGATGATGCGGGAGAGGAGGGGGATTTCAGTGCCGGAGAGTCCATCGGGATATCCGTAGCCGTCCCATCGTTCGTGATGGTGGCGGATGATGGGGCGGGCGTCCTGGAGAAATGGGATGGGTTCGATGATGGTTTCGCCGACGAGGGGATGAGTCTTGATGATTTCGTATTCGTCGACAGAGAGTTTTCCCTCTTTGGAGATTATGAGCTCGGAAATGCCGATTTTGCCGATGTCGTGGAGGTCTGAAGCGTGTTTGAGGAGTTCGAGGTCAGGGGGATCGAGGTGCATGTTGCGTCCGATGATCATGGCAATGTCACAGACACGTTTCGAGTGGCCATGAGTGTAGCGGTCTTTTGCGTCGATGGCCATGGAGAGCGCTTCGATGGTGTTGAGGTATGATTGTGAGAGTGAGTCGAAGAGCTTTGCGTGATCGAGGGCGGAGGCGGCCTGGTCGGCGAAGATGCCGAGGAGGCGGAGTTCGTCGGTAGAGAGCGCTCGTGGGGTTTTTGAGTAGATGTTGAGGACGCCGAGTACCTGTTGTTTGGATATGAGCGGATATGAGATGACAGACTTGATGTCGAGTGAATGCAGGATGTGGTCTGGGGAAACTCTGTCGTCGGTCGACAGGTTCGAGATGCAGACTGGCTCGCGATATTTTGCGGCGAGGCCCGAGATGCCTTCGCCGATGGGAGTCGGGGGTTTTTGTATGTAAGAGTCGTCGAGGCCGCGGCAGATGTTGACCTTGAGGGTTTGGGTTTCATTGTCGAGGAGTTTGACGGAGCACTTGTTGAAGTCGAGGAGTCCCTGTACGGTTTCGGCGATCATTTCGAGCGTCTGGTGTATATCGAGGGAGGAATTGATGGTGTGGGAGATATTGCTGAGGCTGACGAGTTCGTTGATTTTCTTATGGAGTTCGCGGTTTGCGGCTTCGCGTTTTTGTGCGTCGATCTGTACCTGATGGAAGGCTTCCTGGGGCTGCGACTGAGATTTCTGGAGGTCTCGTATCTTGTCTTCGATGATGCCGCACATGTGGTTGAAGGCGTGAGCGAGCGAGCCGATTTCGTCACGACGGTGGACGCGGACGCGTTTGGAGTAGTTGCCATGTGTCATTTCGCTGACGGTTTTTAGGAGGTCGTTGATGGGTTTGATGATGGTATTGGCGCGGGTGAGGGCGAGGGCGATGCCGATGGTGAGGGCGAGGATGCCGATGATGGTGATTTTGTAGATGGTGTTGAGGACGGGGCGTAGTGCGAGTGTTTTTGGTTGAGTGAGGAGGATGTGGAGTCCGGATTGTTCGAGTACGTCGGTGATGACGCCGATATTGGCGCCCCGCGGGGTGGAGCCCGTGTTGAATTCGAATCTCGTGACAGTATTGCGGTTGCCGGCGAGTTTGCGCCAGTCTATGTCTGAGCCGGAGAGTGGCAGTGTGGTGTCGAAGACAGATTTGCCGATGAGGGATTTGTCGGTGTGGGCTACGATGTTCGCGTTTCTGTCGAGGAGGTAGACGGACATGCTGTCGCCGGCGACTCGTGACTTTTGCACGACATGCTCCATTATGGTGGAGTCGAGTTTTTTGCAGGCAACGATGATGCCCTGATTGTTTTTGGTGTTTTTGACGGAAGGTGAGTATCTGATGGGAGATGAGATGAGGATGTAGCCGGGCAGGAGGTGCTTTCGCGAGGGGGTGAAGATGCGGGTGGCTGCGTTTTTCGTGTCTATGAATGAGTCTCTTACGATGGGTTCGCTGGTGATGCCGGCGGCAATGTCGGCGACATCCTGTGCATAGTAGCTGGTGTAAAGGAGATTGAGTTTCGAGTCGAAGACGAATATTAGGGAAGCGTTGAGATCGGGGATCGAGTCGGTGAGGAAGTATGAGTAGACGGCTGGTTTGTCCATCTGTGTTTCGGAGAGACCGGCGGCGATTTTCTTGTTGCTTGCAACGGTTGTCTGGAAGGATTTTTCGAGTTCTGCGGAAAAAACGGATGCAAGGAGTTGGTTGCGTCCGTTGATGTTTTCGACGGAAAGGTGGTGCATGTTGGAGTAAGCGACAGCGAGCATTAGGGCCGTGGTGAAGGTGATGAGCAGCACGAAGGACATGATAAGGCGGGTACGGACGCCTCGTGAGCGGAGGGATTTGGAGTGTTGGTCTGGCGAAAATTCCATAAGTGGCGCGTGTCCGAAGAAAATTCCCTAAAGAGGGTGGTTACGATCCCGTGAAGTAGTTGTAGAGCTGTTTGACTTTCTTGACGTAGTTAATGGTTTCGGAATAAGGCGGTATGCCGCCGTGTCTCGCTACGGCTGCGGGGCCGGCGTTGTAGCTTGCGAGGACTTTGTCGAGGACTCGTTCGTGGCCTTTCCATCGGTCGAACTGCATCCGGATGTACATGGCGGTGCCGAGTATGTTCTGATTGATGTCGAATGGGTTGCTGACGCCGAGCATTTTAGCGGTGCCTGGCATGAGCTGGCCGAGTCCGAGCGCGCCTGAGCGTGACACTGCATAGGGGCGGAATCGTGACTCGACTACAATGACGGATACGATCAGGCGCGGATCGACATTGTAGCGGCTGGAGTGGGTGAGGATGGTTGAGGCGATGTAGTCGGCCTGTGATTTCGGGAGTTTGTTATTGTAGAAGCGTATGACTTTCGAGTAGGCGTCGACGATGTTGCTGTACTCCATACGCTGAGTCGATTCACGCGTGGAAGTGTACTGCGTTTCGTCGTATACGGTACCGTAGGTTGATTCGTAGGCTGTGCCATAAGATGGGTCGGGCTGTGTCTGATAGTAGGAGCTGCCAGTATCGAAGGCAATGGACTCGGCGCAGGGAGCAGGCGCTGATATGATGAGCAATGTGAGCAGCGCAAGGGTGGCGGTCAGTGCCGATTCCATGGTTGTGCGGGGTTTGTGCATTATGTCATGTTCTCCGATTTGTTTCGGACGGCGCGCCGCCCGCTGAGTGTTGCCCATTATATATCATTTTGGGGCGCGCGTGAATCAGATGCTGATTTTCCATATCTTGCCGGTGCATTTTTCGTCGCATGTGAAATCGAAGCTGTATCTGCTGCTGCCGACTATGTAGAGGGATTTTTCGTCGGGTGAAAGTTTGACGCTCATGGGATAGTGCGAAGCGAGATCGGGGATTTTCGCCGAGTCGATGATGTCGATGATTTTGCCGTCCGGTCCCGAGATGACGATGCGCTGGTTGCCGGTGTCAGCTATGTAGATGGTGCCTTTGGAGTCGGCAGCGATGCCGGCGGGTTTGACGAATGTGACAGAGGCGGGGACATTGTCCACGAGTTGCGTGAAGGACATGGGGGTAAAAGTCGATGATCCGGAGGGGAATTTTCCGACTCTGCCAGAGGGTTTGAATGTTATGTATATGTCGCCATTCTTTGCGACAGCGAGGCCGTTGGGTTCTTCGAGGTTGGATGGGATGTGAAGGATTTTGACGAAAGTGCCGTCGCTTTTGAGTTTGACGATACGGTCATTGCCGCGATCGCATACATAAATTGTCTGGCCGTCGGAAGACGCGGCGACAGCTTTGGGGTTGGAAAACGACACGGAGCGATTGCGGCGGCCCGGCACGCTGGCGATATGACTGCCGTCTTTGCGGTTGTAGATATGCAACCGGTTGACGCTTCGCGAAAAATCGGCCACGTATACCCTGTCGCCGGTAACGGCGATGCCGGTGGGGAATGAAAGGTCGATGTCAGAGCCGAATTCCTCGCGTTTATCGGTGTCGGGGGTGTATTTGATGATTTTTTCGCTGCTGTCGTCGACGATGTAGAGATTGCCGCTGGTGTCGATGGAAATGTCGTATGGAACCCGCAGTTGGGAATAGGCGAGTTGGGGGATGTATTGAGGTTTGCCGGGTGTGTTTTCCGATGTCATCGCCTGGTGCATTTTTTTGACGATTCTGTTCGATTTTATCGATTCGATGAGCGAACTCGACCTGACGGTGCGCGAGATGTCGCCCCAAACGAAGAAGAGCATGATGGATGCGGCGATGAGTGAAATGATTATGGTATTGCGTTTTTTCAGCGCGGCGGTGGCGGATTCGCGGAGCTGGCGAAAGGAGACGACCATGATTTTCGAGTCGTCGGTCTGTGAATTTTTGTTGGCGATAGTAAGGAGTTTCTGGGCGGCGCGGTCGGGGTCGTGCTCTGTGACAAGCGTGTTTCGGATTTCGAGTTTCGTGAGGCTGTCCATGATTTTGGGAGAGCCGATGACAAGCATGTCGCCTTCGGAGACGGATATGTTTTCGATCTGAAGGCTGTTTGCAGCAGTGGTTTTGAGTGGTTTGAAGATGTCGCGCACTTTTTTGTCGCGCATGAAGACGGCGGGGCATGAATTGATGCGGCCAATGGACAGATTTCCGTCGCGTATCATGGCGATGATGGCCGGGGCGTTGACTTCAGCGGGGAGTCCGGATTCCTGTTTTGCTTTCCAGATTTCACTCATCAGGTCTTTGACGGTTGCGCCGGGTCTGGTGTTTTCGCCGCCGCGATAGATGTCGCATATCGGGGCTGTGCGCGTTTCGATCCTTGCGTATGCTTTTTTTTCGGTTTCCTGCGAGGGTCCGCAGGTGATGCCGAAAAAGGCATAGTACTTCGATGTGTTGTTGGAGTCGAGTACATAGACGCTGCCTCGTCCCGTGCGGGCGGCAGGCACGACGCCGACGAGGGTGCGGAATGATTTCTGTATAATTGAGGCTTTTGCCAATAGAGTGTCCTCTCGGTTAATATTCGGGACGATCTGATGCGCGAGCCGTTGTCGCGCGCTGGAGCCTGACGGGGATTTCAGATGTTTCCGAGTCGATTTCGATCGTTGTCACATAGTCGTCATAGCCAGGTTTTGTGACATGGAGTTCGTACGTGCCGGGTTTGACGAAGTATTTTGTGCCTGAAAAACCGGCGAGGGCAAGATTTCCGTTGTGGAACAGCATTATGTTGCAGTCTTGTGCGTCGCAACGTACGAGCAGCATGGACTGAGTGTTTTCGGGTTGCCTGACTGGTGTGGTGCGGACCGGGAATGGAGTGGGGCTGGTTCTGGTGGTGGTGACGGCAGGGCTTTCACTGATTGGGGCAGGGCGTTGTGGTTGTAGAGAGTGTTCTTCTGATGTCTCTTTCCGGCGATCCTGTCTGATGCCAGAAAAATTGAAAGTGACGGCTGTGGTGTCAGCGTCGCGCACTGTTACGGATTTTGCGATCTGGACATCTCTGTGCCATGCGGCGATGGGATGCGTGCCGGGTTTGAGTGAAGCAATCGAGACGGTGGCGCCTGATTTTGAGATGTTGCGCCCGTCGATTTCGATGCCGTCGCATGAAGGGATGCAGTGGATGGAGATGCTGCCGGCGGCGGTGGGATGATTTTTCTGCTGGATTTCGGCAAGTGCGATGTCGCGCGTGATTTTGTCGATCGACGGATTGGCAAACACTTCTCTGTGTGGCAGGTATCCGTCTGCTGACACTTCGATGGTTGTGCGTCTGCCGGAGGGTACTTCGAAATTGAATGGCGAGCGGCCCGCGAGGACTTGCCCGTTGATGGTGAGTGTAGAGTCTGTGGGGAATGTAGTGATGACGAACCGTGTTGACAGATTTTGGGATGGCGGGAGTGCCGCGTATTCTGTCATAGCCGTGTTGCGGGTGCCCGGTTGTTTCTGGCCGAGGAGCGCAGGGAGCGAAAAAAGCGTTGCGGAGATGACTGTCAGCGCGGATACGGAGAGCAGTTTTCGCGTGACCAGCTTGTTTCTGTGATTGTCGGGCCGGAGCGGGGGGGGGGAAGGAATACGTTTTTCTGACGAAATCGCAATGGCGCCGAGATCGGCGGAGTCGTCCTTATCGCGTGCGGCTTGCAGGATGTTGGCGATGCCTTCGTTGAGGTCGGACTCATGTTCGATGAGGTCACGCATCCGCAGGTTGTCGACGCGCGAACTCACCGAGCCGGTGCAGAGCAGTATGATGTCATCGCGCGAAACATCATGGGTGAAAACAGATGGATGTACATTGCCGGGGTCGGAAGACCGTGGTGTGATGCGTGCGATGTGCGACGTGTTGAGCATGTATGCCGCGCTGTCGCCGGAAAATGAGATGTGAGCGGCAGACTGCTCGACGCAGCAGCAGATGAACGATGCGGAAAGCGGCGTGCCGGGGCGCTTGGTGTTGGCTTTGCCGATGGCGGCTGTAGCGTCCGAGATGGCAGCGGCGACCGCTGCCACGGGGTCGGTGAAGGATGGCAGTTTTGTGTCTATGAAGCGGCGTAGCGCGGCGGCGGCGATATGTGCGGCCTCTTCGGGGTCGGCGGAGGAGGCGGCGCTGTCGGCTATGCAGTAGAAACCGCTGAATGGGGAAGTGCCATTGAGTGATTCGCAGATGGCGATGGCGACGCCGTTGCCGAGCCTGCGGCCTTTTGTGGTAGCGGCAGCGGCAGCATATTTGATTTTTTCAGCGGTTTCAGTTCCCATCAGTGCGGATCGATTCTCCTCTGAAAGCGGCAAGTGCCTTTTTGAATGGTTTGCGGGCGACGCCCATTTCGGTGATGATGGCGTCGATATATTTGGCGGGGGTGACGTCGAAGGCAAAATTGAGCGCGTCCGCCCCCTCCGGGCAGATGAGTTTCTTTCCCATGAGCCGTACCTCGTTGGCGGAGCGTTCTTCGATGACGATATGTGATCCGTCGGGGATGCTGTAGTCGATGGTGGACAGTGGCGCCGCGACATATACCGGTACATCGTGAGCTTTTGCGACAATGGAGAGTGGATAAGTGCCGATCTTATTGGCAGTGTCTCCGTTGGCGGCGATGCGGTCCGCGCCGACGATTACTGCGTCGACGAGTCCCTTTGCCATTATGGTGGCGGCTGTGTTGTCGCAGATCATGGTGCAGGGGATTTTATCGGCCATTAGTTCCCACATCGTGAGTTTGGAACCTTGCAGCCGGGGACGTGTTTCATCTGAATAGACATGGGCGAGTCTGCCTGAGTCCCACGCAGCCCGCACCACACCGAGGGCTGTGCCATAGGCGGCAGTGGCAAGGCTGCCGGCATTGCAGTGGGTTAGCACGCGTGCCCCGTCCGGCAGCAGGGCGGCGCCGTTTGCGCCGATAGCCATGTTGCACTCCACATCTTCGCGGTGGATGAGCTTTGACTCTTCGATCAGGCAGGCAGTGATATCGGCTGTGGTGCCGGTGGCTGCTACGGCGGCTTCTTTCATGCGCCGTATCGCCCAGAACAGATTGACGGCGGTGGGTCTCGTAGCGGCGAGCCGCGAAGCGGACGCTTCGATGAGGCGGCGGAGCGCGGCAGTGTCTCTGCCCCTGTATCTTGCGGCGGCGAGAGCCATGCCCATCGCGGCAGACACGCCGATCGCCGGGGCGCCGCGCACCTGCATGATTTCGATAGCGCGCGCCATAGCCTCGGCTGTCCTGATTTTGAGAACCTTTAACTGCCCGGGGAGTAGCGTCTGGTCGATCATCGCCACCACATTTTCCCCGTCAACCCACCAGAGGGTATCCAATGCCCGGCCTCCGATGCGGAGGGTTGTGCAACTCCGCATAGTCAATGTTTCACAGCTATTTTATATTAACATGGTAATATGATCAATACGGGAGCAGTTTGTGAAGTTTGTGCTTTTCTGAGCCGCCGTGCGTGATGCACTTTTCAAAAGGCGGCAGTGGATTCATGCGTGTAGTGATGGTATAACATATTGGGGATGGGAATTCCGATGGAGGATGTTATCATGTCCGATGAAATCAATCTGCACGAGACAGCATGCAACTTTCTCGCAAGCGACGCCTTTGCCGTATTTCTGGGCATCGAAGTGGTAGAAGTGAGGAAGGAATATGCAAAAGTAGCGATGCGCGTCAGGCAGGAATATCTCAATTCAGTCGATCGCGCGCATGGTGCAGCGATATTTGCGATTGTCGATCAGGCGTTTGCCGTAGCCTGCAATGCCTGCGGACCGAGGGGCATAGCGATCTCTGTCAACATCAACTACCATTCCGCCGCAGCGCCCGGCAGTATTATGACCGCCGAAGCCACGGCAGTCAGCGTGCGCCGCAAGATCAGCACTTGGCGAGTCGTGGTAAATGATGAGGACGGCGCTGTGGTTGCCACAGCAGAGGCCGTAGCATACCACAAGTGAATTGTCTCCTGATTTTATAATTGCATGATTAGGTCATCACGGACGGCAAAAAAAAGCGGGGGCGATGCCCCCGCCTGTTAATCATTTTCATAAAAGCAGCCAGGAAGGCTGGTCAGACTCGCCATTTGTCGCCGAATACACCATCGTGCGCTTCGGGCGAGTATTTATTGACGAGTTTTTCGCTGATCGCGTTTTCGGCGATCAGGTCTTTGTACATGAACGCGCTTTTGCGCCAGACGCGTTTGAGTTCGGGATCGCTGTAGTCGCACTCGATGAGACCGAGTTTTTTGACAAAGCCTTCGCGCCACTCGAAATTGTCGATATACGACCAGTGGTAATACCCTTCGATGTCGATGCCTTCGCCGATGGCGCGGTGGAGTTGGGCAAGGTGTTCGAGGGTATACTTACAACGTGCGTTGTCTTCGCGGACGTCGCAGGCGACGCCGTTTTCGGTGATGATGATCGGTTTGTGGAAGCGTTCCCAGACCATTCTGAGGGTGTGGAGAAACCCGGGAGGGAAAATTTGCCAGCCCATCTGGTTTTCTTCGATGCCGAGGGGGATGGCGTATTTTTCGAGGAAAGCTTCGTCGGCTCTTTCCGGGGTGAATTTTACGGACATGCGTGTGTAGTAGTTGATGCCGCAGTAGTCGTAGCTGTCTTTGAGACCGTGGACTTTGTCGCCGAATCCGAAGGGGATGGGGACGCGTCCGGTGGTGATGGCTCTGTCCCATGCGTTGAAGCTGCCGAATGCGAGGACGGGAGCCATGAGGCTTTCGTAGGCGCCGGCGAGGCCTGGGGTACCCCATGCGTCGACATATTGATATGCGTGGGCAGTGCCTACGCGGGTAGGGCCGCCATCGGCAGCGCATTTGACTGTTTCATGCAGTGTGGCATAGGAGGTTGCGTGGGCTTCGAGGAGCCGGTGTACGACGAGGCAGTACTGGGCAAAGGATTTCTTTTCCGGAGGGAACACCCCGCCGAGATAACCTGCTGTCGGTGGGACTGAAGGTTCGTTGAGTGTGACCCAGTAGGTGGGGTATTCGCCGAATTCGTTTGCGCAGACGCGTACGAATTTTTCGAAGTACTTCACTGCTTTTGGATTTGTCCAGCCGCCTTTGTCTGCGAACCACAAGGGGAGTACCCAGTGGTAGATAGTCAGGCAGATTTTCATGCCGCGCGCTTTGAGCGATGCGAGGATTTCCTTGTAGCGGGCAACGGCGGCATAGTCGATCCGGCCTTCGGCGGGTTCGATTTTTGCCCATTCGATGCCGAGCCGGAATCCGTTCATGCCGATTTCCGACATGATCTGGTGGTCTTCTTCGAAGCGATTCCAATAGTCGGTGGATTTACCGCTGACGGTGCCGTCGTAGACTTTTCCTTCCTGTTCGAATTTCCACCAGTCGGAATTGACGTTGCCGCCTTCGACCTGGTGCCCGGCAGTTGCGGCTCCCCATATGAAATTTTTGGGGAACACAAGTCGTTTTTGCTCCATAATACATCCTCCCTCGGGATCGCTTCACGTTTATCATATCAGGTAACCGGTCTCTGGCGACAGTTTTTTTTATTTTTTCAGTGTGTGACCGGTGTGTTCACAGCACATCCGCGTGAATTATGACCGGTGTGTTCACAGTGTTCACATGGGGTTGACTAGAGGCTGTTCACACTATTGACAAGTTGGCTTCTTAAGAGTAAAATCCCCC
>CAZQSL010000058.1:0-21928 GCA_964595945.1 uncultured bacterium | reverse complement strand
ATCCGCGAAGGCGGCAGAACAGTCGGTGCCGGTGTCGTCACCAAGATACTTGAATGAAAAAGGGCTCAACATGGCAAAGTTAAAACTTAGAATCAAGCTCAAATCATTTGATCACAACATCCTCGATGCGGCAGCGGAGAGAATCGTTGACACAGTCAAAAGCAGTGGCGCAGAAGCCATGGGCCCGGTCCCGCTTCCCGTTGATATCGAAAGATTCTGTGTGCTCAGAAGCCCCCACGTAGACAAAAAGTCGCGCGAACACTTCGAGATCCGCACGCACAAGAGACTCATCGACATCGAAAGTCCCACACCTGCGACCATCGAGGCGCTCAAGAAACTCGAACTGCCCTCGGGAGTAGACATCGAGATTAAAAGGTAGAGATCATGATTAACGGAATGATAGGCAAAAAGGTCGGCATGACCCGCGCCTTCGACGAACAGGGCACAGCCGTGCCGGTTACAATCGTCGAAGTGGAGCCCTGCACCGTCGTACAGATCAAAAAAGCGGACGGCAGGGACAGCTACAACGCGGTTCAGATCGGTACCGATCCGGTCAAACTCGAAAAGCTCACCAAGCCCATGCAGGGACATTTCAAAAAGGCCGGACTCAAGGAAGGCTATAAAATCCTCCAGGAATTCCGTGTCGACAGTACTGACGGGTTCGAAGTCGGCAAACAGTTCGACGCAGCCGACATCCTCAAAGAATCCACAAAAGTCACCGTCAAAGGCCACAGCATGGGCCGCGGATTTCAGGGCGGTGTACGCAGATTCCATTTCGGCGGACAGCCCGCATCACACGGCGTATCCAAAGTGCACAGAAAACCCATGAGCGCCGGCTCGACGGACGCCGCAAGGGTCTTCAGAGGCAAAAGGGGCCCCGGGCACATGGGCAATGTCAACGCAACAGTGCAGAATGTAGAAATAGTGAAGATAAAACCCGCCGCCGATGGCGAAGGAAAAAAGACATATATCGTGGCCATAAAGGGCGCAATCCCCGGCAAGGCTAACACGGTAGTCCTCATCACAAAGGCGTAACATGAAATTGCGATTGGAAAGTGAACCATGAGCGGAGAAGTAAAAATAAACGGAAGAACCAAACAAATCATCGTCGAAGCCCTGCGCATCGAACGCTGCAACGGAAGACGTGACACAGTCAAGCAAAAAGGCCGTGGCGAAGTAAGTGGCGGCGGCTCAAAACCTTGGCGGCAAAAAGGCACTGGCCGCGCAAGACAGGGCTCGACACGCGCTCCACATTGGGTCGGCGGTGGCCGCGCATTTGGCTCCGCGATCGAAAACCACGGTCGCAAGATCAACAAAAAAGTGCGCAGACAGGCCGTCAAATCCGTCATCGACTGGAAGATCGAATCGGGAAAAGTCGTGATCGGAACACTCCCGATCGACAAACCGTCCACAAAATCCTTCAGGAACTACCTTGCAGAAAAGGGAGTCGCCGGAAAAGTGCTCTTCATATATAACAGCGAGCCTGCCTCGCAGAAAATGAAGCTCTCCGCGCGCAACCTGCCCAACGTTGCCACAGTGCATTCGGACGCCATCAACATCGAAGGTCTCATCAACTGCGAGTGGATCGTCACGACTCCCGAAATCGCGGAAAAACTCAATATAGTGATTGGATGAAGGTCATGAAGGTCAACCCAAGAGACATTATCATAGCCCCCGTAATCTCCGAGAAAAGCCACATAGATCTCGAGAGCAACAAATACTACTTCAGAGTAGCTCAGACTGCCACCAAGACCGACGTGGAAAAGGCCATACAGGAGATTTTCAACGTAAGGGTCGAAGGTGTCAACATCATAACAAAACGCGGGAAAACCAAAAGAATGGGCAGATTTTCCGGAAAAACATCATCCTGGAAAAAGGCCATCGTGAAAGTCGCAGAGGGGCAGAAGATCAAAGGATTCTTCGAAGGAATGTAAGAAGGGATATTTCGGATCATGGGCATTAAAAAGTTCAAACCAACAACGCCGGGCCGGCGATATTATATGGTCCTTGAAAAAGACGATATCACCAAACAGACCCCGGAGAAATCTCTCACCACGACCAAAAAGGGCAAGGGCGGGAGAAACAACACCGGCAGAGTGACAGTACGCCATCAGGGCGGTGGCCACAAGAGACGTCTGAGAGAGGTTGATTTCGACAGAAAATACGACTCGTGCGCAGGTAAAATTGCCGCAATCGAATACGATCCGAACAGATCGAGCAGAATCGCTCTCGTACACTATGAAAATGGTGTCAAGGCATACATTCTCGCCACGAAAAACATGAAAGTCGGAGACAAGGTACAGTCCGGCACGGGCCATGATATCGTCGAAGGCAATGCGATGGCGCTCAAGGACATACCGCTCGGCACATTCATACACAACATCGAACTTCGGCCAGGCGGCGGCGGGAAAATCGCCAGAGCGGCCGGCATGTACGCCCAGATCATAGCCAAAGAAAGCGAATACGCGCACGTAAGACTCCCATCGGGAGAAGTGCGCCTCATACATACGGAATGCCGCGCCACAATCGGTCAGATCGGCAACGAAGAGCACAGCACGGTATCCATCGGCAAAGCAGGAAGAATGCGCTGGATGGGCATCAAGCCAACTGTCCGCGGCACAGTCATGAATCCCTGTGACCACCCGCACGGCGGCGGCGAAGGACGCAGCAAATGCGGCGGCAGACCACCCTGCTCACCCTGGGGCGTCCACGCCAAAGGCGGCAAGACCAGGAAGAAGAGCAAAAACGACAGATTCATCGTCACGCGGCGCAAACGCAAGAAATAATCTCGCGGCGTAAATCCGCGATCATGAAGGAGCAGCACAGTGTCAAGATCACTCAAAAAGGGACCCTTCGTCGAAGAGAAACTCATCGTGAAAGTGCGCGCTGCGCAGAAAAGCAAGGCCGGCGGCATAATACGAACATGGTCAAGGGCGTCGATGGTAGTTCCCGAAATGGTCGGCATCACAATCGCAGTACACAACGGCAGGAAACACGTGCCCGTATATATCACCGAAAACATGGTCGGTCACAAGCTCGGAGAATTCGCGCCCACAAGGCTGTACAGGGGGCATGGCGGGTCCGAGAAAAAATCCGGCATGAGATAAAAAGACTGAATCGGCGGGAAGGATCGTCATGGAATCAAGAGCCACAGCAAAATACATTCGCGTGTCGTCAAGCAAGATCAGAAGATACGCAAACGCAATAAAGGGCAAAAAGTACACGGAGGCCTGCGCCATACTCGACTTTATGCCGTCACCCAATGCCGAACTGCTCAAAAAGGTGCTTGTCTCAGCAGGAGCCAACGCCGAGGAAAACCTGAGCCTGACAAAAGAAAACCTTATCGTGAAAAACGCGATAGCCAATGAAGGCCCGACACTGAAAAGAATGCGCCCCGGCCCGATGGGCAGAGGCATGAGAATACGAAAACGCACCAGCCACATCACTGTGGTGCTGGCGACGGAAAAATAACCGAGAATCACAGATTTACCTGAGATCGAGGAGGAAACCTTGGGTCAGAAAGTACATCCCCGCGGACTGCGATTAGGAATTGTCGACACATGGGACAGCCGCTGGTACGCGGAAAAAGACTATATCGACAACCTGCACGAAGATTTCATGGTGCGTGACATCGTCATGACATGGAACTACAAAGGCGACAACAGAAAATTCACCGGCAAGGCAGGGAAGAAATTCCAGCGCGAAAGCCTCAGGTTCAGCGGCATTTCCAAAGTCGAGCTCGAACGAAAAGCCAAAAACATCACTGTATACATCAACACAGCAAAACCAGGGATCGTCATAGGGCGAAATGGCGAAACAATCGAAGCACTCACCAAGGTGCTCAGAGAAAAGACAGCCAAGGACGTGGAGATAAAGATCAGACCGATCAAGGTGCCAGACCTCGACGCATACCTCGTCGGCGAAAGCATCGCAGTAATGATCGAAAAAAGATTCAGCGTGCGCCGCGCAATCAAACAAATGATCGACAAAAGCATGATGGCAGGGGCGCAGGGCGTAAAAATCTGCTGCTCTGGCAGACTCGGCGGAGCGGAAATAGCACGCACAGAATGGCAGCGAGTCGGAAGAGTCCCGCTGCATACTCTTCGCGCAGATATTGACTATGCGTTCACGGAAGCGCATACTACTTACGGCAAAATCGGCATCAAGGTATGGATTTACAAAGGCGACAAGGACCCGAAACAATTCAAAAAAGATCTTGCCAACGGAATACAAGACCAGGCGTAAAAACGACAGGGACATAAAACAATGCTTCAGCCAAAACGTGTAAAACACCGCAAAATGCAGAGGGGCCGCATGAAGGGCACCCCCACGAAAGGCACGACAGTCGCTTTCGGAGAATTCGGCCTGCAGGCAATGGAACCCGCCTGGATCACAGCGAGACAGATCGAAGCCACTCGTGTCGCCGTATCGCGATGCGTTAAAAGAGGCGGAAAAATCTGGATCAGAATATTTCCCGCCAAAAGCGTCTCCAAAAAACCCGCCGAAACACGAATGGGTAAAGGAAAAGGCGCGCCGGAATTCTGGGTCGCAGTGGTAAAACCAGGCACGATGATCATCGAGCTTGCCGGAGCTCCCGAAGAACTTTCAAGAAAAGCTCTCACCCTCGCAGCGCACAAGCTGCCCATCAAATGCAAAATCGTAAAACGCGTATAGCGATCAGGGACATGACATGAAAACAAGCGAACTCAAAACACTGAGCGATAGCGAACTGCTCGAAAAGATTGACAAACACAAGGAAGAAATGTTCAATCTCAGATGGCAGACCGCATCGCATCAGAACCAGAACCCAAAAAGAATGCGCGAAGTCAAGAGAGACATCGCACGTATACTGACCATTCTCAACGAAAGAAAGCGGAAGGAAGCATCGGCATGAGGGAAACACGACGACAGACTATCATCGGCACGGTTGTCAGCGACAAAATGGATAAGACCGTCGTAATAGAGGTCGAAAGAACCATGCAACATCCGCGCTATAAAAAATTCATCAGAAGCCGTAAAAAATACAAGGCGCACGATGAAAACAACGAGTGCAGGCTCGGGGACGTCGTAAAAATCATGGGAACCCGCCCCATCAGCAAAGATAAGACATGGCGCGTGGCCGAAATCATGAAGCGCAGATACGTTTCCACCGCACAGATACAGGAAGTCGACGCTGCAATCATCAAAGGCGAAAAAGAAACAAAATCAGAAGCTGAATAACACTGAAAAATTCACATATATGGCCCCCGCACAGCGGGAGGATTTTACGGAGCAGCCATGATCCAGCCACAGAGCAGACTAAAAGTCGCCGATAATTCAGGCGCAAAAGAAATCATGTGCATCAGAGTCGACAAGACAACCAATCAGAAGTGCGCAAAACTTGGCGACATCATCACAGCATCGGTAAAACAGGCGATCCCCAACGCGCCTGTGAAAAAAGGCAAGGTAGTCCGCGCAGTCATCGTCAGGACGGAAAAAGCCGTAGCAAGACCTGACGGCACGATAATTAGATTCGACGACAACGCGGCAGTGATAATCGACAACGCAAACAACCCGATCGGCACCCGCGTATTCGGCCCGGTCGGCAGAGAGCTGAGAGAAAAGAAGTTCCTCAAAATCGTTTCCTTGGCGCCCGAAGTACTCTAAAAAATTGTGGGATCAAAAGAAATGTCCACTCAGACCAAAGTAACTGGAAAAATGAAAATCAAAAAAGGCGACACCGTCAGGGTCATTGCCGGCAAAGACAAGGGCAAGCAGGGCGAAGTCGTCACGGCCATGCCAACTGAAAAGAAGGTAGTGGTCCAGCAGATCAACATTGCGAAAAAGGCTGTGAAACCCCATCCGCAGAAAAATCCATCAGGCGGCATCATCGAAATACCGGCCCCGATAGATATTTCAAATGTGACTCTGATTTGCCCGAGATGCTCAAAACCTGCGAAAGTCAACTATCACAGGGATGCCGAGGGCAAAACGAGCAGAAAATGTAGAAAATGTGGTGAGTTAATAGATGGCTGAGACACCGAGACTAAAACAGATCTACAAAGACAAGGTAGTGCCCGCCCTCATGCAGGAGCTTGGCTACACTACAGTCATGCAGGTCCCCAAGATCGAAAAGATCACCATAAACATGGGGATAAGCAACGTGCGCGAAGACCAGAAGGCGCTCGAAAACGCCATGGCCGACATCGCCACCATCACCGGGCAAAAACCGGTAGCCACACGTGCCAAGAAGTCTATCTCGAACTTCAAGATCAGAGAAGGCTGGGTAGTCGGCACCAAGGTAACATTGCGCGGACGCAAGATGTATGAATTTCTTGACAGATTCATCAACATCGCAGTCCCGAGGGTCCGTGACTTCCGCGGATACTCCGAAAAAGCCCTTGACGGAAGAGGAAACTACTCCATTGGCGTCAAGGAACAGCTCATATTCCCGGAAATCGAATATGACAAGGTAGACAAAGTCAGAGGCATGGACATCGTCATCACGACAACAGCCAAAACCGATCGTGAAGGTCTCGCGCTGCTCAAACAGTTCGGCATGCCATTTGCAAAATAAACACTCGTGAGGTGTTAGCTTGACACGCAAAGCCCTATATCTGAAAAACCTCGAAGAACCCAAGTATTCGACGCAGACACGCAACAGATGCAAACTCTGTGGCCGCCCGCGCGGATACTACAGGAAATTCGGACTATGCAGAATATGCTTCAGGACGCTTGCACACCAGGGAAAACTCCCCGGCGTCGTAAAAGCAAGCTGGTAAACAAGAGAGAAGCGCTCAAGGAGTAGTACCTATGCTGACAGACCCAATCGCGGATATGCTCACGCGGATAAGAAACGGCAAAGACCAGAAATTCGCGTCCGTCGAAATGCCTGCATCCAAACTGAAAATGGAGATCCTCAGGATACTCAAGGCCGAAGGATACATCAAAAACTTCGTCATCAGAAAGAGAAAAGGCATCAACTACATAAAAGTCTACCTGAAATACACGGAAGACAACAGCCCGTCGTTTGACCACCTCGTCCGCAACAGCAAACCAGGACGCAGAATCTACGTCGATCAAAATGACATCCCCCTTATCGCAGGCGGCAGAGGCATGGCAGTCATCTCCACCTCTCAGGGTCTCATGACAGGCAAAGAAGCCCGCTCTAAAGGAATCGGCGGCGAATTCATCTGCTCAATCTGGTAATAGACGAATAGGAAGGTATTGAAATGTCGCGAATTGGAAGACTGCGGATACCAATCCCGCAAGGCACAAAAGTCGAAATAAATGGCTCACATATAAAAGTGACCGGCAAACTCGGCACGCTCGAAATGGATATCCACGAGCGCATGACAGTCGCGGAAGACAATGGCGAACTCGTCGTGACAAGGCCTTCCGACGATAAAAAAGACGCCGCACTGCATGGCCTTACCCGCTCGCTCGTCGCCAACATGGTCAAGGGCGTATCCGAAGGCTACACGAAAACGCTCGACATAGTCGGCATCGGCTACAAGGCCGAAATGAAACCGAACATTCTGGTGCTTAACCTCGGTTATTCACATCCGATTGAATTCGCTGTCCCCGAAGGCGTAAAAATCGAAGTCGAAAAAAACAATGCCGTCATCATCAGCGGCATAGACAAACAGAAAATCGGCCAGGTAGCCGCCAATATCAGAGAACTCAGGCCCCCGGATGCCTACAAGGGCAAGGGCGTCAGATACAGAAACGAGATCGTAAGACTGAAAGAGGGTAAGAGCGGTGGCAAATAAAAGATCACGCAATGACAGCCGTATACTTCGACAGACAAGAAACCGGAAGCACATATCCGGTACGACAGAGAGACCGAGGCTTTCGCTCTTCATCAGCAACTGCCAGGTCTACACACAGATCATCGACGACACAAAAGGCATGACACTTGCCGCAGCCTCCACAGCACAGGCTGACCTCAGGGAGACCGTCAAGGGCAAATCGAAAACAGAGCAATGCAGGGAAGTCGGCAGGAAGATAGCCGAAAAGGCTAAAGAAGCCGGCGTTTCAAAAGTAGTCTTCGACAAATCAGGATACAAGTATGGCAAAAGGCTCAGCGCCTTGGCCGACGCCGCAAGAGAAGGCGGACTCGATTTCTAATATCCCGCGTAACAGCCGGGAATCGTTCCATTAGGAGTGCTTTATGCAGAAAAGACAGTTCGAAAGAAAAGGTGAGCACGACGACAAGATCAAGGAAAAGCTCATCTACCTCAACCGCGTCGCGAAAGTCGTAAAAGGTGGACGCAGATTCAGTTTCAGCGCGCTCGTGGCAGTAGGCAACGGAGAAGGCAAAGTCGGTCTCGGATTCGGCAAAGCCAACGAAGTAGCCGAAGCTATCAGAAAAGCCATCGCCGATGGCAAAAAGAATATGTTTGACGTCAACCTTAAAGGCACAACGATTCCCTATCAGATCATCGGCGAAAGCGGAGCGGCGAAAGTCCTCCTCAAACCCGCCACGCAGGGTACGGGCGTCATCGCTGGCGGAGCAGTAAGGCCGATCGTAGAGCTCGCAGGCGTTAAAAACATACTCACGAAAAGCCTCGGCACGAAAAACAAGATCAACACGGCCAAAGCGACCATCGAAGGCCTGCGTTCACTGCTCTCCGACGAAGAATTCGCCGCTCGCAGAGCAATCGAACCCGAAGAAACCAAGAAGAAAAAACGCAGCAAGCGAGATGCGGCTCCGATCGATACGCCAGAAGCCCCGGTAGTAGCGGAAGTCGTAGAAACTGACGATGCACAGACCGAAAACCTGATATCACAGGACCCATTCGCCGTAGCGGAACCTGCCGCCGAATAAAAATTTGATATGACCATCAGAAGGATGCGAACGATATGAAGTTGCACGAACTGCCAAAAGGGAATTCGAAAAAATCGAAAAAACGCGTTGGACGCGGACACGGCTCAGGCTCAGTCAAGACAAGCGGACGCGGACAGAAAGGCCAGACGTCACGCTCTGGCGGCAATATCCCGGCCTTTTTCCAGGGTGGCGGACTCTCCATGTACAGACGCATGCCCAAACTCGGTGGCTTCAACAACATCAACAAAGTTGAATACACTCCCGTCAACGTGGCCAGCCTGAATTGTTTTGAGGATGGCACTGAAGTGACAGTCGATCTCCTCAAACAGGCGGGCATCATCAGAACGAGCGAAAACAGAATCAAAATCCTCGCGCGTGGCGAAATCACCAAAAAGCTCAAGATTCAGGCGCACGCGTGGAGCAAGGAAGCCGAACACAAAGTGACGGAAGCTGGCTCCGAACTTATTAAACTGGACTGATATAAGCACATGCTAAAAGTCATATCCAATGCGTATAAGGTACCCGACATCAGGAAAAAGATGAATTTCCTGCTGTGGGCTTTCCTTATTTATACGATAGGCGCACACATCCCTGTACCAGGCATCGATTCGGACAGACTCTCAAGCTTCATCGGAGCAAATACGCTGTTCGCCATGATGGACCTGTTCGCTGGCGGTTCGATCAAAAGATTTTCGATATTCGCACTCGGCATCACTCCCTACATAAACGCATCCATCATCTTCCAGCTCCTTACGGTTGTCGTGCCGAAACTCGAAGAGATGATGAAAGAAGGCGAGTCCGGACGCAAAATCATATCCAAGTGGACGCGTTATCTCTCCATTGGGCTTGGTTTTTTCCAGTCAGTCGGCATGTTCTGGATGCTCAAGCAGATGAACGTCTTGCAAAATTCGGGCCCGCTTTACATGATAATCGTGGTATTCACCCTCGTCGGAGGCACCGCATTCCTCATGTGGCTCGGCGAAGAAATAACAGCAAAAGGCGTAGGCAACGGCATATCCCTCGTAATTTTCGCCGGTATCTGCAATTCGCTCCCGCAGCAGATCATCCAGACAGTAGAGCAGGCACATCTCAGCAGTAATTATTCGGGTCTCGTCATAATGTTCGGCAGTGCGATACTCACGATTGCATTCATCCTCTACATCCACCTCGGACAGAGAAAAATCCCCGTACAGTACCCCAAAAGGGTGATAGGCCGCAAGGTTGTGAGCGGGCAGACGACATACATCCCACTCAAGGTCAACACCGCTGGCGTCATACCCATCATATTCGCAATATCCATGCTCATGCTGCCGGCGACTTTCGCGCAATTCATTCCTCAGTTCCGCGAAGCTGCCCAGAGGTTCTCAAGCTCAAGCGTGTGGTACAATATGCTGTACTTCATCCTTGTATTCGTATTCACCTTCTTCTATACGGCAGTAGTCTTCAATCCCAAAGACGTCGCGGACAGGATGAAAAAACACGGCGGATTTATACTCGGTGTGCGGCCAGGCAAGCCGACTGCTGAGTATCTCGAAAAAATAATGATCCGCATCACATTTATCGGCGCGATTTTCCTCGGTTTCATCGCAATATTGCCCTCCATACTGGTGGGCATAACCAAACTGACGGCATTCGGCCTCGGCGGCACATCCGTACTCATCATAGTCGGAGTCGCGATCGATACCATCAATCAGATAGAAGCGCAGATGCTGATGAGGCATTACGAAGGATTCTGAAACGGGAGTTGAGAGATATGGCAATCAACATCATCATATTCGGCCCCCCGGGCGCAGGCAAAGGCACACAGAGCGAAGCGATCCGCGACGCGCTCAACCTCTTTCATCTGTCGACCGGTGACATGCTCCGCGAAGCCATCAAAAACGAAACGGAAACCGGAAAGCTTGCCAGACAGTACACCGAAACCGGCAGGCTTGTACCCGATGATGTAGTGATCAAAATCGTCGAAGATAAAGTTGCGACGATCTCGCAAGACAAGGGACTGCTGTTCGACGGCTTTCCCAGGACGCTTGCACAGGCGGAAGCGCTCGATGCCATGCTCGCGAAATACGACAGGCCGATTCACTCCGTAGTATGTCTCGACGTACCGGACGAAGAAATAGTCAACAGGCTCGCCGGCAGACGAGTATGTCCAAAATGCAACAAGGTGTACCATGTAGCGGCAAAGCCGCCCGCAGTCGAAGGCAAATGCGATGACGGTTGTGGCGACATCATACAGAGAAGCGATGATAACGAAGCCGTCATACGCCAGCGGCTCGCTACTTATCACGGGCAGACTGCCCCGGTTATGGAGTACTACGGTGGCAAGGGCCTTGTCAGGAATATTGTTGGCGGGACGACTCCGCAGGCTACGAGCGAGAAAATATTCGAGCTATTCAGATAGGCGCCAATGAAAAGGCGAATAAATATAAAAACTGAAGAAGAGATCGCGAAAATGCGAGAGTCTGGCAGGCTGCTCGCACAAGCGTTTGAACACCTTGAAAAATTGCTGATTCCCGGAATTACCGGCAAGCAACTCGATACAGAACTCGAAACCTTCATCCGGGATCACGGAGCTATCCCTTCATTCAAGGGATACAGCGGGTTTCCCGCCTCGGTCTGCCTTTCGTTCAACGAAGAAGTAGTCCATGGAATTCCCTCGAAGAGAGAACTCAAACCCGGAGACCTCCTCGGAATAGATTGCGGATTGATACTTGACGGATGGCACTCCGATATGGCAAAAAGTTTCTATATCGGAGGAGATGCTCCGGAATATGTTCAGAGGTTCATCGACACAACGAGGAACTCGCTATTCGTCGGTATACAGAAAGCAGTCGCGGGCAACAGGATCGGAGACATCTCCAACGCGGTGCAGAAGGAAGTCGAAAAAAAAGGATACACGGCAGTCGAAGCACTGGTAGGACATGGGATAGGCAGGGCGATGCACGAAGACCCCCAGGTGCCCAACTTCGGCCCGGCAGGACAGGGTCCGCTTTTACAGACCGGCATGACGATTGCGATCGAACCTATGATCAACATGGGAACACCCGCTGTAAAAATCATGCCTGACGGCTGGACTTATGTCACAAAAGATGCTAAACTATCCTGTCACTTTGAACACACAGTGGCAGTAACAGCCGAAGGGCCGCAGATACTTACGGCCCTTTAATGACGACCGGGGAAATCCGGTCGAAACCGACACTAATTGGGAAAGAGCATCTATGAGCAAGGACGATGTAGTAGAAGTAGACGGCACCATAACCGAATCGCTGCCAAACGCGATGTTTCGCGTTCAACTCGAAAATGGTCATGGCGTACTTGCCCATATTTCAGGCAAAATCAGACAGAAATTCATCAGAATAGTGCCTGGTGACAAGGTGAAACTCGAACTCAGCCAGTACGATCTCACACGAGGCCGCATCACCTGGAGATATCCATCGCAAAAAGGCGGGCATGGCGGACAGCAGCAGACACCGCCGCCGTCAAGATGAGCGTCGCCACCACAGGTTCCAGACAGAGAGGTGCAATATGAAAGTCAGAGCGTCTGTAAAAAAAATATGCAAAAAATGCAAAATCATAAAACGCTACGGTACAGTACGCGTAATATGTGAAAATCCGAAACACAAGCAACGTCAAGGATAATTGCACTCAGGAGGCCCGTAAATGGCACGCATTGCCGGTATAGACATCCCGCGCGATAAAAAAGTGAAAATCGCACTCACGTATATCCACGGAATAGGCCAGACTACTGCGCTGCAGATTCTCGCCGAAACCAACATCGATCCTGAAGTAAGAGTGAGAGACCTCTCGGATGACCTCATCACCAAACTTCGCCGGGAAATCGAAACCAAGTACAAGGTAGAGGGTGAAGTGCGCCGCGATGTACAGAACAACATCAAGCGCCTCATGGAAATAGGCTCGTACAGAGGCCTTCGCCACAGGATGGGCCTGCCCGTCCGGGGCCAGCGCACGCATACCAACGCCCGCACTAAAAAAGGCCGCAAAAAATCTGTCGGCATGAAGAAAACCAAACCCGGGAAAAAGGGTTGACGATAATCCCGCGCGCGCATCGGTGTGACAGGACGCCGCGTACCGGACAACCAAAAATCAAGAGGAGCCGGAAGGCATGGCAAAGAAAGGTAAGACAAGAGCGAAAAAGAAAAATCCCATCAGCGAGGGTGTCGTCCATATCCAGTCCACGTTCAACAACACCATCGTGGCAGTGACCGACATGTCCGGAAACGTTGTTTCATGGGCAAGCGCCGGCACATCGGGCTTCAAAGGCTCACGCAAAGGCACTCCCTTCGCCGCACAGCTCGCGGCCGAACAGGTGGGCAAAGAAGTCGCCGGACTCGGCCTCAGGACTGTCGATATCCGCGTCAAGGGCCCAGGCTCAGGCAGAGAGTCCGCTATCAGGTCTTTCCAGGCCCAGGGTTTCCAGATACGCAGCATACGTGACGTCACGCCGATCCCTCACAATGGTTGCCGCCCCAGAAAGAGACGAAGAGTCTGACCGACACAGTCAAGACTCAGCTTATATTGGCAGCAAACTGATATGGAATTACACTGAAAGAACGAGGAATAATTATGAGCAGAGAGACAGGGGCTCGATGTAAACAGTGCCGCTCAGCAGGCATGAAACTCTTCCTGAAGGGCGAGAAATGCTATAATGACGATAAATGCGGCGTCAAGAAACGCCCATATCCACCCGGACCAAACGGCAAGTTTTCGCGCCGTGAACGCAATATGTCGGAATACGGCCTGCAACTGCGCGAAAAGCAGCGTGCGCGCAAGGCATTTGGCGTAGGCGAGCGACAGTTCAGGAAATATTTCGAAGAAGTCTCCAAAAAAGAAGGCGTCACAGGCGAAATGTTCTTCTCACTGCTCGAAAGAAGACTCGACAACGTCGTCTACAGAATGGGCTTCGGCTCGTCACGCGCATTTGCGCGCCAGATCGTCCGCCACAGACACATCACCGTCAATGGCCGCATCGTCGACATCCCGTCATATATCGTCAGCGTCAACGACGTCATAGAAGTGAAACAGAAAAGCAAGGAAAACAAGCCCATGCGCGAAGCGGCCAACAACGCTTCCGCAAGCAAACGCATCCCGGCATGGATCGAAGTCAACCCGATCGAGCTCAAAGGCACAGTCCTTGATCTGCCTACCGGAGAAAAACTCACAATACCGGTGCAGGACCACCTTATCGTAGAATTCTATTCACGCTAATCACAGTGAGTGGGGGAGATTAATGAACGCGATCGAAAAACCGAATATCAAAATAATCGAAGAGACGGCAGTAATGGGCACGACAGAGCTCTTCGGAAGATATGAAATACAGCCACTGATCAGGGGATTTGGCACTACTCTCGGAAATTCGATCAGAAGAATGCTGCTCGGGTCCATCACCGGATCATCAGTCGTATACGTGAAAATCGATGGAGTGCAGCACGAATTCACATCGATCCCAGGCGTACTCGAAGACGTGACGGAAATAGTCATGAATCTCAAGGGCCTTCCGGTATACGTGGACGCTGACGAACTCGTCACGGTATCGCTCGACATCAAGGGCAAAAAGAAAATCGTCGCGGGCGACTTTAAAAAAGACGACCGGGTCAACATGCCAATGGCCGACTACCATGTTTGCACCGTGACTGATGACAACACGCGGATGAAAATGGAAATCGGACTCCGCAGAGGCAGAGGGTATGTCCCAGCCGAATGGCACAACGAAGACTCTGAAATCCCCGCTGATAGAGGCATCATAAAAATCGACTCTGATTACTCACCCGTGGTCAAGACAAAATATATCGTCGAGCCTGCCCGCGTAGGCCAGAGAACAGATTACGACAAACTCACCATTGATATCATCACTGACGGCTCCGTTTCTCCGGCAGACGCGCTCAGCGAAGCATCGAGGATTCTTATCAAGGAATTCAGCTTTATCGTTGACTTCAAGGAACGCATCCTCCTCGAAGAAGAAAAGAAAGAGGAAGAGCAGAAAAAGAAAGGTCAGGACCTCAAACGCACCATTGACGAACTCGACCTCTCGGTGCGCTCATACAACTGCCTTAAAAATGCCAACATCATACTCGTCGAAGAGCTTATCACATGGTCCGAGGCCAGGCTTCGGGGGCTGAGAAATTTCGGCGAGAAGTCACTCAACGAAATCAAGGCAAAACTTCACCAGATGGGTCTCGCGCTCGTCCCGGACGAAGTCGAAAAGTAAAACAACGGTTATCCTCGCAACAGCGCAGCCGGTAACAGGAGATTTATAATGAGACATGCAATTAAAGGAAGAAAACTCGGCAGACCAACCGATCAGCGGATCGCTCTGCTCAAGAATCAGGTGACCCAGCTATTTCTGCATGGTTCCATCACCACGACCGAACAAAAGGCGAAGGAGACGATGAGACTCGCCGAAAAGACGCTCACTACCGCAAAGGGTAATGACCTGCACGCAAAAAAACAGGTTCGACGCATCATCAACGACAAGGATGCATTCATAAAGATCTTTGCCGAATACGTACCGAAATACAGCGAGCGCGCAGGCGGTTGTCTCAGCATCGTCAAGCTCCCGCCACGCAGGGGCGATGGCGCAGAGATGGCAATGCTGCGTTTTGTGGAAAATGACTGACAGCACCTCACATGAGACTTACAGAGGCGGCCCTAAGGCCGCCTTTTTCGTTTGGGGTGGGATCAGTTGCTTTTTGCGATTTTTTTGTAAGAGTTGTCCCAGCCGTAGGAGCGGGCGAGTTTGTAGATGTTGATCCAGGGCTTATAATCTTTTTCGGTGATGGTGGTGAAGTGTCCGTCCCCGAGTGTGTCGAAATAGGACGAAGCGCCGGCGAGTGCGGCGAGGCGGTTGAGGTCAAGGAGTGTTTTTTTGACTTGTGCGACGGTGGCAGGCGGCAAGCCGCGGCGATAGGCGATCATGGTGCCGGGGAGGGGTTCGGAGCATGAGACGGGTGTGGCTCTTGTGAGGCGGGGGTCAGTGGTGGAGATAAGCTTCAAGATCCGTTCGGGTGCTACGAATGCGTCGAGTGCGCCGAGCGATGTGGCGTAGGCGGCGGACTCTTTGTTGACGGTGTGGAAACTTGCGAAGTAGTAGGATGGGTCGAATATGTATTTGTTGCGGTAGAAGATGAGGTTGAGGAGTACCCAGGCGGATTCGTCTTCGAGAGCGATTTTGGTGGAAAACAGTTGGTCGAGTTGTTCGTCGGGGTTGGGCTGCATTTTTTCGGGCATCATGTAGATGCAGATTTTTGATGCGATGGAATTGTTGATGGAGAAGGTGGCGAGTGGGACGATGGCGGTGCGGGGGTTGAGGGTGATCTGTTTTGCGTAGTAGTATGGAGGGACGTATGTGAGGTCGGTTTGTCCTTTTTCGATGCGGTTGATGGCGTCTTCGAGCGAGCTGGTACGGCGGATGGTGATGCGCAGGCCGCTGGTGGACTGGATTATGGAGTTGAGGCGTTCGATCTGTGCCCAGACTTCGGAGGAGCCTTTGCCAAGGAGTGAGGGGGGGAGGTAGAAGTCGAATCGGACGCTTGATGTTTTTGCGGCGCTGGCGGCGGTGTGGGCCGCGAAGATGATGAGGACGATGGCGGCGGGCAGGATGAAACGGGCGGTCGGGTGCAGCGTCCGCAACGGGGGTTGAGGGTGTCTTTTTTTCTCTTTCATTGGTTATTCATTTTACAGAACCATCTTTCGGTTGTAAACTTTCAGAAACAATGATATTTTATACATCGGTTGCGACATTTGCGCCGATGTGCCGGAGATGTGTGTTTTTTTGACAATAGTTCGCAAAATGTATGAAAAGCCGGAATATATATTATATGGCGCCGCGATATGTCGTGCGTGCGTTATGGTGCGGAAAGATGAGGGATAGTGAAAGATGCGAAAAAAGATTTTGCCCATGTTTGCAATTATAAGGGATATGATTTACTATAATAAGGATTTTTTCGCAGGCATTGCTTGTAAATCATTTTCTGGGAATGATATAATCCCGAGAACCGTAAAGGTATCAAAATCCAAGGAGGACCGGGCATATATGCTGCGCACCTTCTCAAGACTAAGCATAGTGACAGTGATGGCAGCTCTTGTAATAGTCTTCGCCGGCAATCTCTCGATAGCTGCGGAGGAGACTTACAAGGCGCATAACAACAAAGGCGTTACGTACTACAATTCCGGTGATTACTCGATGGCTCTGGAAGCGTTTCAGCAGGCCCTTTCGCTGAAGCCTAACAGTGCCGAGATACACAACAACATCGGTATCGTCTACGACGAACTCGGCGATCTCGAAAACGCCGCGTTCTATTACCGCAAGGCTGTGTCGCTCGACCCCAACAATGTCGATGCGCACAACAATCTCGGTGTCGTGTTCTACAAACAGGGCAAGGTCGACCAGGCCATCACCGAATGGGAAATGTGTCTCGATATCGATCCCGGCTATGGCGAAGCGGCCAACAACCTCAAGACGGCAAGGGCCACCGCATCCGCTCCGAAGACCAGCACCACATCTTCGACAGCGCCAGCGGTCCCCACACCCTCCGAACCCGTCGTGCCGGCGCCCCAGACTGCGACCACCATTCCCTCGATCGCGGTCGAATCGCCAGAAATCACCATTCAGGCCTATCAGTCCAACGACCCGCTCGCGAAATCCATCCTGATGCTCCAGCAGGCTCTGCAGATCGTCCCCAACGACCCCATCGCCCACTACAACCTGGGTGCAGCCTACCTCAGGAAAAACATGATCGACGGCGCGATCAGCGAATGGGAAAAAACCATTTCACTCGATCCGGGCAACACCACTGTCCGCTACAACCTTTCGATCGCCTATACCCGCAACCGCGACTACGCCAGAGCCGTCTATCACCTCGGTGAACTTCTCAAACTCGAACCCAACGACGCCATGTCCTTCTACGCCCTCGGCTCGATCTACAGCAAGGCTGGCGATCAAAAGAACGCCGTCGACGCATGGGAACGCGCGAGCGCACTCAATCCCGATTTCGTCCCGACACACTTCAGCATCGGCGTCTCACGCCTCATGCTTGGCGACTTCGAAGGCGCGATCCGCGAACTCAAACAGGTAATAGCCATCTCCGGCGGCGACGAACACGACTACAACAATCTCGGTGTCGCCTATGCCCAGAAAGGCATGATCGACGAAGCGATCAACGCATGGAAAGAATCCACGGCCAGAAATCACCGCTACTATAAAGCCCGCATGAATCTCGGCATCGTCTATGCCCAGCGCGGCATGTATCACGCGGCTATCGAAGAATGGGAAATCGCCCGCGAAGCTAACTCGATGGACCCGGTCATTCACTACAACCTCGGTGTCATGTACACAAACATCGGGCTTCTTGACGAAGCGGCCATGGCTTACAAACGTGTCCTCCAACTCGACCCCACCAATTCCGAAGCCCTCAACAACTTGGGTACTCTCTATCTCGACATTACCAAAACCGGCTCGGGCGACACCGCGTCAGCCCCGACAACCTGGAAAAAGTCTATCGAGCTCCGCCTCAAATACGTCGTCGCACCGGCGAAGCTCACACTCAGATACAGGTAATCACAAGGCTCATGGCACGAAACCACAGGCGATTGCCCCGACCATCGAGGCAATCGCTTTTTCGTATATCGAAGATCAGGGCAGGCACAAAATCCGTGGTGTTTTTCCCTCTGCGCCCAGGTGCTTGCTCATAAGCATGCCGCCGGGGTATATGACATGCAATACGGACAAACCCAGGCGCATCCCGCGATACATATAACTTGCAATACGGCATGAGCTAATCTTGGGCCAGATTATGCGGAAAGAATGCGGACATGGCAGATTATACCCTGACGGCAATCCCCATCGATCGCTACGACTGCGGAGAAAGCGAAGTCAAACTCACGCTGTTTTCGCTCGAAAAGGGCAAGACGGAAGTAGTCGTAAAAGGGACAAAAAAAGCAGCGAGCACGCTCAGAGGGGCAACGCTGTCGCTGAGCGAGGGTCGCTATTTCATTACCGAGCGGCGCACGTGCGATCTGCTCAGAGAGTGGCAGGAAATCGGGAATTACGGAGCGATAGCCCGCAGCCCGGCGACATTTTTTGCATACGGATACTGCGTGAGATACATCCGTGCATTTGTGCCCGCCAGCACGCCGGATGCCGGGATTTACTGTCTCATAAAAAATATATTTGCATTGTTACATTACTATAGCGGGCATGATATAATTATGACACTTTTCGAATGGGGATTCCTGAAAGCGACTGGGATTGCCCCGGATGCGCACTACTGTTCGTGCTGCGGAGAGACACTCGAAAGGCGAATGACATTTATGGACACAGGCGAAGGCCAGCTATTGTGTCCGGAATGCGCAAAAGGCATGGGAGCGGCGCAACTGAAGAAAATCCAGCCGCTTGTCATGAGATATGCGAGATATATCGACAGGGTTGCCGGGATGCTTGTCAGCAGGTATCTCCCGATGGAAGACCGTCAGATGGCTCATTTCACGGAGCAGATCGAAAAGGCCAGACAGATGACTAATCCGGGAGACACGGCCAAATGGCGGGCGGTGATTCTGGATTTTTGCCGTATGCAGTTTAAAGAAAATGTGGCAGAATGGACGAATAATATGTAGAATTGTTGGCGGCAATGAATAACTGCTGGCCGGCATTCGAAACAAAAACAGCTATTTCAGGAGGATCTAAATGTTCAGCCGCCGTCTTTATGAAGTGAGAGCCATGCGCTGGACTGCGTCATTTCTCTTATTTTCGATGATCCTGACACTTGCGTACTTCGGCACGCCCGTGAAAACGGAAGCGAAAGAAACAGCCTTTACCGGCATGAAAGTCGCAGCCGTCGGCATCGAAAATCTGACCAGATACGAACTACTCCAGAGAGATCATGGAATGTCGATGCTGCTCGCAGAGGCGTCGAACATCCAGGACATAGACCTGCTCTCCCAGAGCAGTGTCGAAGAGTCCCTCGGGGATGAAGAACCCAATCCCGACGTCGCGATGTCGGTCGGCACCTCGATCGACGCTGACGCCGTGCTCGTGGGCTTCATATCCGACCTCGAATTCGACGGCACCGAACAGGCCGCCGTACAGGTCGGCGTTTCGCTCTACAGCGTCAAGGACGGCTCACTGCTGAGCGAGGCGGTCGTCACCGGCAGAAGCTCGCGTCTCGGATTCTCGGGTTCGCTCGAAGACCTCGCCGAACTCGCGGTCAGAAACGGCATACGCAACGCCATCAGCACAGTTTTCCAGAACCTTTCGGCGACCGGCGTCGTCACGCTCGTCAAGGGCGACGAAGTGTTCCTCAATCTCTCACAGAAAGACAGCATCCGCAAAGGCTCCGAAATCGCTATCATCAAGAACGGCGTGCAGGTGGCGACCATCGAGATCACGGAGACAGGCCTTGCCCACTCCATCGGCAAGATCACCGAAGCCAAGACCGGAGCGCCGGTAAGCGTCGGCGACAAGGCACGCCTCGTCTATTCGCCCGCAACCAGCGATAACCAAGCCAAATCCAAAAAACTCAAGGGAAAGACGAAAATCAGTCCCTTCGTGCTCGGGGCGCTCGCAGTCGGCCTCATCGCTGTCATGTCGCGCGGCGGCAACAAGGCCGATGACCCTCAGGTCTCTACAGAGCCGGGACTCACCAAGAGCCGCGATGGCGGAGCCGCCGTTTTCAGTTCCACTCCATTTGATTCAAACTACATCCCGAAAGCCCCCGTGAAAATCGCGACAGGCGGACTGGCCTCAACATCCCTCGCATCATGCCTCGGCACAGACAACGAAGTGACAGTGCTGAGCGACACGGCCTATGAGTTCCAACTTTCCACAAGCCCCAAGGACCCCGAGCTGCCGTCCAACTACAACATCGCGTTTTCCCTCGCAAGCCAGAGTCTCACAGCTACCGAGCAGACGAAACTCAAATGCGCGACATGCAACACGACGCTTGGCGCATGGGAGTTTTTCGACAAACAGACCTACGGTCCAATTTCCGAACTCGGCAACAATAATGGCGTCACGTGCGCCGTCAGCCACTTCACTCCCTACGTAGTCGTCGTCGACAACAGAGTGCCGCTTCCCGCTCCCGAGAGCTTCACGGTCGGTTCGTCGGCAAGATGCGGCTCGATGGGCAAGGTCATGCTGTCGTGGAGTCCTGTCACCAGCGCATCCGGCTACACCATCTATAGCTGCAGTTCCACATCGTGCTCGGCGATCAAGGAATCCATTACCAGCCCCTATACGACGAGTACCGAGTATTCCGTGCCTCACGGCACCAAGGCATGTTACGCCATAGCGGGCACGAGTAGCAACACAAGCCAGTCCGTCACGATGTCCAACATTGTCTGCACGACCGTGCCGACGGGACTTTCCGATGACGAGTGTGGCAACTTGCAGCCCCCGACTCTCATCAGCCCTGCCAATGGCGTTGCCATAACATCCGAACCCACATTCATATTCAACGGTTCGGGCAGCATGGACTACTACATCCTCACCGTCATGACCACCAATGACTACGGCGCGCCGATCGTGGCGTTCACCGCCAACATCGATGGCGAAGGCGCATCGACTGCTCCCGCATTTTTCAATGTCAACTACACCGGCCAGACGCTCGAGCCCGACAAGACCTATACATGGACTGTCACGGGCTACAAGTCTACAGGCGTCGAAATCGACGCCTCCACACCGTTCACATTCACCTATGACGGGGAAGGTATCATTGATCCTGAATGCTCCCTCACGACTGTACCCACTCCGGTCACTCCGGCCAACGGCGCAGTTGTATTCCTTTCCACCCCCCCCCTGATGTGGGAAAAAGATGCCTGCGCCACATCGTACATCGTCACGGTGCGAAATGAAGACTCGGCCGTGATGATGCTGCAGATAGTCAACTCCAATTCGACACCATACAACGGCATAACGCTCGTCAATGATGAAAGCTACTCCTGGGATGTCGTCGCCATCAACGAAAACGGTGACAAGGCTTACGGCTCGGCATCGACATTCACCAAAAAAGCTTCGGACGATAACCCCGAATTGCCGACCCCATACTGGGTGTCAGGCAGCACCGACCCGGTAATCGAGGGTGACCAGCTCGTCTCGCTCAACTGGGA
>CAZQSL010000057.1:0-22043 GCA_964595945.1 uncultured bacterium | reverse complement strand
CAGCGCGTCGGCGGCAAGCTGATCGAAGGTGAACGGGAATCCGTACCCATCGAGAATCCTGATCACGCCGAGCACCTGTCGGCGGAGCTGGTAGGGGTCCATCGAACGTTGAGGGATCAGGCCAATAGCAAAATAACCGGCAACTGTGTCCATCTTGTCGGCGATCGCGAGTATCGCGCCCTCAGGAGTCTGCGGCAGGTCATCATCAGCATATCGCGGCATATAGTGGCCTTCCACCGCAGCCGCTACCGCCGCGCTTTCGCCGGCGTGGAGCGCGTAATGTTTGCCCACCGTGCCCTGGATTTCCGTGTATTCGAAAACCATCTGGGTAGTCAGATCGGCCTTCATAAGCTCCGCGGCGCGCTGCACTACCGCGCTGGACTCCGGGCCGAGCCCTGCCCTGCCGCTGAGATAGCCAGCGAATTTCCTCACGCGCATCGCCTTGTCATACATACTGCCGAGCTGCTGCTGAAACGTGATTTTCTTCAGATCGTCAATTCTCTCCGGCAGCGGGCGTTTCACGTCTTCGTCAAAGAAAAATCTCGCGTCCTTGAGCCTCGAATAAAGCACTCTCTCATAGCCATGCATCACGACTTTCGACTCCGTGAGCGGCACGTTCATCACCACGACAAATTTCGGGATGATCCTGCCCGTGACGGCATCAAACACCGGGAAATAATGCTGGTTTTTTTCGATGCAGACCGTGAGGACTTCCGCCGGGAGTTCGGCGAATTCGTCATTGAACCGTCCAGTCGCGAGATAGGGGAACTCCACGAGGAAGTTGTTGTCTTCGAGCAATTCGTCAGTCATGTGCGGCTTGCCGCCCGCGATGGCGAGTACGCCGCTCCTGATCAGTTCGCGGCGCTCATTGTGATCGACTATGACACCGGCGGCACGCAGTTTTTCGAAATATTCAGTGGCACTACCGACCGCGATGGCATCGCTGCCGAAATATCTGTTGCCATACGTCACATTGCCGCAGGGTATGCCCTCGACATCAGCGGTGATCACTTCGCCGCCGAAAAGGAAGAGGAACCACCTTACCGGGCGCGCAAATCGCGATTTGCGGACATCCCACCTCATGCTCCTGGGAAACGTGATTTCGGCCATTGCTCTGTTGATCAGCGTGGGCAGCACATCCTTGACCGGCCCGCCGGTTTCCTTTTTGACGACATGTACATAGGGGCCTTTTGGCGTGTCGAGGATGACAAGATCGTCAAGCGCGGCATTGCGGCCCGCGGCGAATTTTTCAGCAGTGGGCGTCCATGCGCCATCGGCCGTCCTGGCTGCTGACGCGGGAGGCCCCTTGATTTCGATCTGCACATCGCCACGGGTATCACTGACACTGCCGGCGATGAGCGTGAGGCGGCGCGGAGTGGCATAGGTCGCGATCGCGCCATGCTCGATGCGCTCCTGAGCACAGAAGTCGCGGAAAACCTTTTCGAGTTTTTCGAGAGCGGAAATTATTAAAGTGCTGGGGATTTCCTCGCAGCCTATTTCAAGTAAAAGTTCTTTTTTGTTTTCCAATTTATCCACCGTGCCAATACATATTTTTGTTTTACAATATAGCGCGCGGGCGCCGTTTCTGTTTTGCGAAACGCGATGTTATGGTTTTCCATCACTGGCCTCTTCATCAGCGATAGCCGCCTGAGCGGCGGCGAGGCGGGCGATTGGCACCCTGTAGGGGGCGCAGCTCACATAGTCAAGGCCTGTTTTGTGGCAAAAAACAATCGAGCGGGGTTCGCCGCCGTGTTCGCCGCAGAGACCGATGACAATGCCATGTTTGACTCTACGGCCTTCGTTTGTGGCATATTTGACAAGTTTGCCGACACCTTCTTCGTCGATCGTCTCGAACGGGTTGTCATGGAGGATGCCGAGATCGTGATAATGACGGAGAAACTTGTGTTCGGCATCGTCGCGGCTGAATCCGAAAGTGGTCTGGGTGAGATCGTTGGTACCGAAGGAGAGGAAATCGGAATATTCGGCGAGTTCATCGGCGGTAAGTGCCGCGCGAGGGACTTCGACGAGTGTGCCGATCTTGAAATCGACGCGTGTTTCCATGCGGGCAAAAACTTTTTCGGCAGCGGCTTCGAGGCGGTGCCGCACCCAGCGCAACTCTTTGACGTGGCCGATGAGAGGGATGATGATTTCTGGCATGACGGGGATGCCCTTTTGGGAGACTTCGGCAGCGGCTTCGAGTATGGCGGTGGCCTGCATTTCGATGATTTCGGGACTTATGATACCGAGGCGGCAGCCGCGCAGTCCCATCATGGGATTCTTTTCCTGATGCAGGAGGATGCGGGTAAGGAGGTCTTCCTTTTGTTTGGTGTCTTCGTCGTTGATGCCCTGGCTGCGCAGGACGGCGAGTTCCTTGGAGAGATCGTCGACGGCGGGGAGAAATTCGTGCAGGGGGGTATCGAGGAGCCTGATTGTGACGGGAAGGCCGTCGAGGGTAGTGAATATTTCGAGGAAATCCTGTTTGTGGATTTTCTGGAGTTCGGCGAGCTGACGGTTTTTCTTCTGTTTGTTTTCTTCGAGGATCATGGCCATCATGGCGCGCTGACGCTCTTCGGTCATGAACATTACTTCGGTGCGGCAGAGGCCGATGCCTTCGGCGCCGAAGCTGATGGCCTGTACGATCGAGTCGGTGGTTTCGGCATTGGCCCTGACCCTTAGGGTGCGAAATTTGTCGGTCCAGGAGAGCAGGCGCGTGAATTCGGAGCTGATGGCGGAATTTCGCATGGGGATCGAGCCAAGAAATACGCGGCCTGAATTGCCGTCAATAGTGACAATGTCGCCTTCGCGGACGACTCTTGAGCCAATGGTCATTTCCTTGCGGTCGACATCGACGAAAACATTTTCGCAGCCGGTGACACAGGGGCGCGCCATACGGCGGGCTACTACGGCGGCATGGCTGGTGACACCGCCCTTCTGGGTGAGGAGGCCGGCCGCGGCGTAGATGCCGCGCACGTCTTCGGTAGTGTTTTCGGTGCGTACGAGGATGGCTTTTTTGCCGTCTTTATTGAGCCGCCGGGCGTCTTCTTCGGAAAACACGACAGCGCCGGAGGCCGCGCCGGGAGCCGCGGGCAGTCCACGCGCGAGCGCCTTGGTGTGTACGGCAGGGTCGATGTGGCTGTGCAATATCTGTTTGAGCAGATCGGGGTCGACGCTTTTGACGGCGTCTTTTTTAGTGAGCAGTTTTTCCTCGTACATATCGACAGCTATTTTGATGCGGCCCTGCGCGGTGCATTGCGCGGGGTGCGTCTGGAGCAGGTAGAGCTTGCCGTGTTCGATGGTAAATTCGATTTCCTGTACATCGCGGTAGTGTTTTTCGAGGATTTCACCGACTTGTTCGAGCTCGGCGAAAGCATCGGGTATGTCGTACTGGAGTTCGGAAATCCTGCGCGGGGTACGCGCTCCTGAGAGGATATCTTCGCCCTGTGAGTAGGGTAGATATTCGCCGAAGAGGGTTTTCATGCCCGTGTTGGGATTGCGGGTCGAGACGACGCCGGCAGCGGAATTTTTGCCGAAGTTGCCGAACACCATGGCCTGCACGACCACAGCCGTGCCGAAGTCGTGAGGGATGTTGCGGAGGTTTCTGAAAACGACCGCGCGGGGAGTGTTCCACGAGTTGAACACTACTTCGATTATGTTTTTGAGCTGCACTTCCGGGTCGGAGGGCACATCGTTGCCCGTGTGTTTTTTGATGATGGCGCGGAAAGCGTCGCAAATGCGCCTGATCTCGGTCGCGCCGAGATGCTCTTCGGAATAACCGCCGACGCGGGTGATGTATTCTTCGATGATACGATTGAACGATATGGGCGGGATGCCGAGCACGATTTCACCGTACATCTGCACGAAGCGCCGGAATGTGTCCCACGCGTAGCGCTCGTCGCCCGATTCTTCGGCAAGGTGCGAGACAGTGTCTGGATTCACGCCGACATTGAGCACCGTATCCATCATGCCAGGCAGCGGCACGGAGCCGCCCGAACGGATCGAGAGCAGCAGCGGCCTCTGGCCTCCGAGGCGGCGGCCGGTGCGGCGTTCGAGTTCGGTCACACCGCGCATTATGCTGGAAAACACCTCTTCGCCGAGGCCGGCGCGCTTGAGATAGACCTCTTCGCCGATCTCTCGCGGGATGATAAACCCAGGCGGGACATTCAGCCCCAGCCGCAGCATTTCTCCCAGGCATACGCCCTTGAGCCCATAGCTGTATACCCTGTCCCTGTCGGCGTCTTCGAGAAATACGATCATGTCTGCACCCTGTTTTTCTTTTCTTCCTGCTTGATGCGTTTCCAGTTGTCGAGTATCTCTTCTTCAGTAGTATATGTTTCATCGCCAAAAACATGAGGATGACGCCGCACAAGCTTCTCATTGATGCCCCTCATCGCGGCGTCGAATGTCAGCAGACCCGACTCCTCAGCCACTTCAAGCATCATCACCAGCACCATCATCGTGTCCCCGAATTCCTCACGGATATGCGCCGCATCACCCTCGCCGATCGCCTCTATCAATTCACCGCTCTCTTCGCGCAGATGCCTGATCAGCGACTCCAGCGTCTGCCGGCGGTCCCACGGACAACCATGCTCACCCCTAAGCGCGCGCATCAGTCCTCTTAGCCGCTCGAATTCGCCACTCGCTATCCCGCGCACAGCATTCACCTTTTCATTGCCTGAAAGCTCGTCCATAATCACTTCCCCATAACGGCACGCGCATCATCGCCGCGCCTGTCCTGCCAATATAATCTATCCTCTATCGAAATGACATGTCAAACAGACAGCTCAAAGACTTTTCACCCACCACAGCCACCGCCGCACAAAACCACGCCTCTTTCTCACACCCACACTGGCGCCATTCCCCACAAGTGCTATAATCCCATAACAACAATATACAGCTTGGTGGACCACCTGCCTTGGAAAACAACACACGCGAAACCCGTATCTGCGAATACACAGCCTTCACGGCAATGCTCATCATCGCCTTCGCCACATTCTTCCTCTACTACGACTGCCTCATGACAAGCGACTTCGTCTACGACGACCACTTCATAGTCCAGAAACAGCCACTCATCCAGAAACTCACCCCCAACGCCATCAGGGAAATCTTCACCTCCACCAGCGAAGGCCACTACCTCCCCATCCGCATCCTCAGCTACTCACTCGACTACACCTTATGGGGCGGCCTCGACTCCTTCGGATTCCACCTGACCAACATCCTCCTCCACGCAGCCAACGCCATACTCCTCGCCGCATTCGGCGCACTCCTCATGACCGCCGGCGGCCTGCGCAAAACTACCGCCTGGATCACGGCCTCCGTCGCCGCACTCCTCTTCGCCGCACACCCCCAAAACACCGAAACCGTCGCCTGGATATCCTGCCGCAAAGACCTCCTCGCCACATTCTTCTCCCTCGCAAGCGCACTCTGCTACTTCCAGATCGACCACAAACACAAATACCGCATACCACTCTACATCGCATCCATCCTCACATTCACATGCGCCCTCATGTCAAAAGCCTCCACCGTCGCCATGCCACTCATCATCCTCGCCATCGCCATCCTCCTCCACGGCCACACAAGACCCATACTCCGCCGCATCGCACTCACCATCCCCTTCTTCCTCATCGACATCGCCATCCTCGCACTCGACATGCACATGTCCCGCGAAGCCGGCATCATCGCACCCCTCAACGGCGGCTCCCCTGCCACCCACCTTATGACCATCTCCAAAATCCCCCTCCTCTACATCAACCACATGTTCATCCCCCTCAACCTCGCCGCCGAATACCCCGTCATCGTCGAAACATCCCTCCTCTCACCACTCGTCATCTCCTCCCTCATTGTCATAACACTCACCACATGGCTCACCATACACCTGCTCCGCCACGACCGACCCGCCGCACTCCTCCTCCTCTGGACTGCCATCAACCTCATTCCCATGATGAACCTCATACCCACCATCAAACTCATCTCCGACCGCTACTCCTACCTCCCCCTCGCCACACTCTTCCCACTCCTCGCATACCTCATCACACGCCTCACCATCAAAAAACGACTCCTCATCATCCCCCTCATCCTCATCACCGCCGCCACTCTCGCCCTCTCCGCAAAACTCACCCTCACACAAGCCAAAATCTGGCACAGCGACCTCACACTCTTCCAGGCCACCGCACTCGTCTCACCCCGCGACCCCGTCGTACTCCACAACCTCGGCTACGCCTACTACCAGGCCCACAACATACCCGCCGCCATCGAATACACCCAAAAAGCCATCGCCATCGACCCCTCCGACGTCGCCGCCCTCGTCAACCTCGGCTCCATACAGCAAGACGCACTCCACGACACCCCGGCCGCCATCGCATCTTTCAAAAAAGCCCTCGAATACAGCCCCAAAAACCCACAGATAATGATCAACCTCGCCACCTGCTACTACCTCATCGGCGACTACCCCCAGGCAGAAAAAACCATCCAGAAAACACTCCGGCTCGCACCCGACAACACCGCATACCAAAAACGCGCAATGCTGATCCTCCAGGAAATCTACCAAAAACAGACCGCTCCCTCCACGCCACCCACCGAAGACTGCCAGTAACCCTGCCGCACCCGCGCCCGTTTGACCCAGACACCCCAAAATGCTACAATCAACATGCAGGCTCACACATGCCTGCTACACGATGTTAGAGGTGAAAAAATGACAGACATCCTTGATGTAAGAGCACGACAGATAATCGACTCCCGCGGCAACCCCACCGTCGAAGCCGACGTACTCCTCTCCAGCGGCGCATTCGGCCGCGCAGCCGTACCCTCAGGCGCATCCACCGGCTCCCGCGAAGCAGTCGAACTCCGCGACGGCGACAAAGCCGTCTACTGCGGCAAAGGCGTCACAAAAGCCGTCGACAACGTCAACGAAGTCATCGCCGAACAACTCATCGGCCTCGACGCCACCGACCAGGCCGCCATCGACGCCATCATGATCGAACTCGACGGCACCGACAACAAAAGCAAACTCGGCGCCAACGCCATCCTCGCCGTATCCCTCGCCACCGCACGCGCCGCAGCCGACGCCTACGGCCTCCCCCTCTACCGCTACATCGGCGGCACCAACGCCAAACAGCTCCCCGTCCCCATGATGAACGTCCTCAACGGCGGCGCACACGCCGACAACAACGTCGACATCCAGGAATTCATGATCATGCCTGCCGGCGCAAAATCATTCTCACAGGCACTCCAGATGGGCTGCGAAACCTTCCACGCACTCAAAAGCGTCCTCTCCAAAAAAGGACTCGCCACCAGCGTAGGCGACGAAGGCGGATTCGCCCCCAACCTCAAATCCAACGAAGAAGCTCTCCAGGTCCTCCTCGAAGGCATCGAAAAAGCCGGCTACACTCCCGGAAAAGACATCTTCATCGCCATCGACGCCGCCTCTTCCGAATTCTACAAAGACGGCAAATACACCCTCGGCGCCGAAGCCAGTCCCGTAAAAACCTCCGAACAGATGGTCGAATTCTACGCCAGCTGGGTCGAAAAATACCCCATCATCTCACTCGAAGACGGCCTCGACGAATCCGACTGGGACGGCTGGGCCATCCTCACAAAAGCACTCGGCTCCAAAATCCAGCTCGTCGGCGACGACCTCTTCGTCACCAACACAAAAATCCTCAAAGAAGGCATCGACAAGGGCATCGGCAACTCCATCCTCATCAAAGTCAACCAGATCGGCACCCTCACCGAAACCCTCAACGCCATCGAAATGGCAAAACGCGCCGGCTACACCGCCGTCGTCTCCCACCGCTCTGGCGAAACCGAAGACGCCACAATCGCCGACATCGTCGTCGCCACCAACGCCGGACAGATCAAAACCGGCTCCGCCTCCCGCACCGACCGCATCTGCAAATACAACCAGCTACTCCGCATCGAGGAAGAACTCGGCGAAATCGCGGAATACAACGGTCTCGAAAACTTCTACAACCTCCGCAAGAAATAAGCTCTTCCATCACTTAAACAAACCGGCCCGGACGGCGCGCCACTCTACCGTCCGGGCTTTTTTATCATGCGAAGGGCCTGTCGTATAATAACCTTGTCATCTTATACCTCTTCGCGTTTATACATGTATACGAAAATTTATGTAAATTTACCTATGTATGGTTATGGTCTGTCGAGATGATCTGGCGTAGCATCGAAAAAGAATAAAGACTTTCTGACACGGATAATACAAACATGGTTTCACTATGGCAGAGTTTTCCCCGGGAGACTTCAATATCAATAGAAATCACCTACCGCTGCGGGTAACACAATAAAACGTTAACCTGGAGAAAAGTTAAGTATATAAAGCTTTTTGGAAGAGGTGCGGAGAACCCTTTTTCTCGAAAAAGGTTTCTCCGCTCATTTTCCGTGAACGGTTACGATATTTTGTATTCGACAATCGGTACTCGTCACCGGACGATGCGTGAGATGCGGTCGATGCGGAATGTGCGCTGTTCGTTGCGCAGGAGGCAGTCTGCGACGAGATAAGTCTTGCCGGGACGGCGGACGAGCTGCAGGGGATTGATTTCGCGTGTGGTTGCGGTGGATGAGTATGGCGACTGATAGATGATGACCATGGTGCGGCGGTCGGCGATGTAGCGCGCGATGGTTTCTTCGAGCGGCGAAGCGGGGCCGGGGGTGATGGCTGGTTGTGAAAATGACGGCCAGGGGACCGTGTTGCCCTGGAGTTTGAGGACAGAGCCGACGCGGAGCGGAGTTTGAGGGGTGATGAGTGGAGTGACGAGGCGGAAGAATACGGTGAGTGTGATGGCGGCGTCTTCGACGGCGCGGTGGATGACCGGCACGTCGATGCCGAGTACGGTCGTGAGGGTTGCGAGGTTGTAGTGTGGGAGTCCGGGCCGGAGTGCGCGGGAGAGCCGCAGGGTGTCGAAGACGATATTTTTGCGTGTGGGGTGACCGAGTTCTGCGATCTTCCAGGCAAGGAATGTCATGTCGAAACGGGCGTTGTGGGCGATGAGGGGCGCGTCGCCGATGAATTCGAGAAATGACGGGAAGACGTCGGCCGCGAGGGGTTGTCCTGCGAGCATGGGCGAAGTGATGCCGTTGACGGCCGTGGCGGCTGGAGGCATGGGACGGCGGGGGTCGATCATGGTGTGGTAGGTGTCGATGATTTCGCCCGCGCGGCTCTTGACGGCGCCGATTTCCACGATTTCGTCGCCGTTACGCGGGCTGAGGCCGGTGGTTTCGAGGTCGACGGATATGAGGGTGGAGTCGTTGATGTCGAGGCGGGCTATTGCTTCGTTGGCGGGGCTGAGTCTGGATTTCACGATGGGTGTGCCGTTTTCTTTTGCTGTCCTGCACGAAAGCGCACCGCGTGGTGCGGTGCGCCGTGGGGGGTTTGCTTGTGGAGTTGCCGGCGGTGCCGGTGTGTTATTTGAGGTTGAACAGTACGGAGAATCTGTGTGTGTCTTCGAAGTCTCCGGCGGGGATGAATGCGTAGTCAATGGCGAAGTCTTTCTGTTTGAGACCTATGCCGTAGGTGAATCCGTCGAGTACACCCTCCATGTTGTTGTAGCCGACTCTGATGGGGATGATTGCGGCGACGGTGTATTGCGCGCCGACGTGGATTTCGGGAGATTCGTCATTGATCATGTAGAGGTCGGTATCGACGAGGAGGGGGATTTTCTGGAACTGGTAGGCGCCGGCGAGTTTGAGTGTGGCGGGCAGCGGGTCGGACGCCTGATAGAGTTTGAGTTTGCCGCCGACATTTGTGAGGACAGCGGCTGCCGTGAGGCCGGGGACCGGGGTTTTGTAGAGTACGCCGGCGTCGATGGCGAATGTGGAATCGCTGTAGTCGCCGCCGAGTTTTGACTTGATGTACTTGAAGGATGCGCCGGCGGAGAGGTCTTTGGTGACGTCGCGGGCGTAGGCGAGTGTGAGGGCGGTCGAGGTGTTTTCGAATGAGCCAAGGTAGGCATTGGACGAGGAGTAGGATGCCTGTGTGTCGTCCATGTAGATAAGGCTGACGCCGAATGCGCGCTCGCCCCATTTTGTCACGTAGGCGACGTATTCCTGATTGACGCCGAGGAAGTATTCGTTGTGCATGAGGGCGACCTGCTGGCCCTTGATCTGCACCATGCCGGCGGGGTTGATGGTGACGGCGCTTGCGTCGTTTGCCACTGCCGCGTACGCTCCGCCCATGCCTTCCGCGCGCGCGCTGTATCCGACATTCAGAAACAGCGCTCCATTGGTGCCAGTCGCCTGTGTGTGTTTCGCGAACGCAATTATGGAGAAAATTGCGAATATTATTGCTGATAGTTTCCTGGTCATTGTCTGCTCTCCTTTCACCTCTATTGTGATTATACCCCAATATGGCGCATTTCACATCAGATTATTTGCTATTCGGGTAAAAGGGGTGATTTTCTGCGGCAGGTCCGGGGGGAGGATGCCGTGTTTGCGGCGCGTGCTGCCGTTTCCGGCATACATCAAGTATAATCCCATCCTGAAAGGCCGGTCGCGTGGACAGTATTTCATATTATATCCATTATCCATTCTGCGTACGCAAATGCAGCTATTGCGACTTCGTGTCGGCGCCGCCCCGCGATGCTGCCGAATCAGCGCGCTACCTTGCCGCGGCCCTTCGCGAAATCGACCTCCGCGCGCCTGCGGCTCCATGTACTGTCCCTTCGATCTTTTTCGGAGGCGGCACCCCCTCCCTCATGTCTCCCCGCGATATTGCCACATTCATCGACCGCATCGCCGCCCGCCACACCCTTTCCCCATCCTGCGAAATCACCGTCGAATGCAATCCCGCATCGCAACCCGATTTCCCCTCATGGGCACGCGCCGTCCGCGCCGCCGGAGTCAACCGGCTGACCATCGGCGTGCAATCATTCGACGACGACCAGCTCGCCATGCTTGGCCGCCCCTGTGACGCCCACGCCGCGACCGCAGCCATCGACGCCGCCCTCGATACCGGGTTCGCCTCCGTCGGACTCGACCTCATCTATGGACTACCCGGCCAGTCGCATGAGTCATGGCTCGCCACCATCGCCCGCGCCACTGCCTCTGGCGTGCAGCACATCTCGCTCTACTGCCTCGAACTCCACGACGGCACACCCCTTCACTCCCGCGTCGCCACCGGCTCACTGCCCGCCCCCGATCCAGACCTCCAGTCCGCCATGTATCACTCAGCCCGCGAATATCTCGCCTCCGCCGGTCTCGCCATGTACGAATTTTCCAATTTCTCACGCCCCGGCGCGCAGTCCGTCCACAATCAGGTCTACTGGCACGGAGGCCAATACATCGGCATCGGCCCCGCCGCCGCTTCATTCCTGGGCGGCGAACGCTCGGTCAACACATCGGACATGGACACTTATATAACATTTATCACCGCCGGCCTCCCGCCCGCCGCCAGCGCTGAGCGTCTCTCTTCACCGCGCCGCGCCGCCGAACTCGCCATCATGGCGCTCCGCACCACTGGGGGATTCGCCCCCTCGGATCTCGCCGGCCGTTTCACCCCGGCCACCATCGCCGCGCTCACATCCAGGCTCGCCACGCTCGCCTCCCGCGCCATGCTCTCGCTTTCGCCAGGCGGCGCTTTCACTGTCCCCCCGCAATACATATTCGTCAGCGATGCCATATTCTGCGAAATTATCCCCTGATTTTTTCGAAAAAACACCCCTGCCCCATTCCATTACCGCACCTCCTTTGTGATAAAATATGTCTTGCTCTGACATCGGATTTCAGACACGTCACAAACACACCAACCGGGGGGCAAGGCAATGTTCAACATCGGGATCGTAGGATTAGGCAACAACGGCATGATGCATCTGCGCGGATTCACACGACTCAAGGAAAGCCGCGTCGCGGCCATCTGCGACCTCAGGGCCGACCTCGCGGATCAGGCCTTAAAAATCATCGGCGACACCAGCACTTTCGTCACCGACGACTACAAAAAACTCTGCGCCATGAAAGAACTCGACGCCGTCTGCATCTGCACCCCCACCTACACACACATCCCCATCGCTCTCGAAGCCATCAAACAGGGCAAAGACCTCTTCCTCGAAAAACCCGTCGCAACCAACATGAAAGACATGGACAAACTCATCGTCAAGGCCTTCGCAGCCGATCGCATCGTCCAGATCGGCCTCGTCTACCGTTACAGCAACCTCTACCGCACCATGGCCGCCATGGTCGAACGCGGCTCCTTCGGCAACGTCATGATGGCCTACTGCAAGGAATACCGCGACAACTTCCCCACACAATGGTTCTTCGAAACCGAAAAATCAGGCGGCGCGCTCCTCGACAAAAACTGCCACCACTTCGACCTCTTCAACTGGTTCATCCGCAGCCGCCCCCACAAAGTCTACGCCATGGGCGGCCAGCACGTCGTCAAAGGCGACGCCATCAAGGTCAACTGCTCCTACGCCCCCGACCCCGAACTCATCATCCAGAAACCCGACATCATCGACCACGCATACGTCCTCGTCCAATACGAAAACACCGCAGTCGCCAACCTCGGCCTCTGCATGTATCAGAAACAGCCCCAGGAAGGCCTCGAAATCGGCATCATCGGCGACAACGGCGCCCACTCCCTCGCCAAAACCGACGTCATCCTCACAGCCGGCGGCGGCCCCCTCGGCACCATGCGCGAAATCCCCGTCGACTACTTCTCGGACAACAACGGCATCGGACACATCGGCTCCGACGTCCAGCACATCGAATTCCTCCGCTGCCTCAAAAACCGCACCCTGCCCTTCGCCAACCTCCTCCTCTGCCGCGACTCCATGGTCGTATCACTCGCCGCCGAACAGTCCATCCGCGAAGGCCGCGAAGTCCTCATGTCCGAATATGCCAACCCCGCCGTCGACAAACTCTACGCAAAATACGCCCCCCAATTCCCACAGAAATCACCCAACCCGCTCCCACCCCCACGCCGCAAAAAAGTCAAAACACCCTCCCGCGAAGAAAAAATCCTCAACACCGTCATCGACCTCGTCCGCATGCTCTCCGGCAAACGCACCCTCAACGAAGTCCCCCCCTTCGAGCCCGCACTCTTCAAAAACATCGCCGACATATCCAACAAAGACGCTAAATACCTCGCCGCCGCAAAAGGCCTCAACATACTCGTGAAATTCGAACACCCCGGCCAACCGCCCGTCATGATCAAATTCTCCGATGGCAAAATGGAAGCCCTCACTGAAATCTGGGGCAAGGAAGACGCAAAAATCATCTTCACCGCCGACGGCTGGAACAAACTGCAATCAGGCGACAGCCCCCAGAAACTCTATCTCCTCAACCTCGTCAAATTCGAGGGCAACATGGACAGGCTCGCCCCCTATGCCGAGGCATTTATCATGGTCGCGAAACGACTCCAGGGCTGATTATGCTGATATCAATAGAAATCATCTGACGCTGTGGGTAGCACGGTGAAACAGTAATTTGGAGAAAGTTAAGCATATTAAGCTTTTGGGAAGATGTGCGGAGAAACCTTTTTCTCGAAAAAGGTTTCTCCGCAGGAAATTTCAAATAATAATTCGCCTATCTATCATAAACGTTAATCGGTATCAGGCGGCTGGCACGGACTTGGCGCCTTTGAGCATCTTGGTTTTTTCGTCGAGCGGGTAGAAGAGGAAGACGAGGAATCCCATGAGGCCGAAGAGCCCGGCGACGGGGCCGAGGAGATTGATGCCGAGGTGGTTTTGCATGGAGTAGCCGAATATGCCGAAGAGGCTGGCCTGGAGGAATGCGGAGAGTGCGTTGGCGATCTTCTGCAGGAGGCTGGACATGCCGAAGTACATGGCTTCGCGGCGGCGGCCGGTGAGCTTTTCGTCGTAGTCGACGATGTCGGCGATGAGTGTCATGGGCAGTACCATGTTGCCGGCGATGGGCACGCTCATCAGACCCATGAATATCATGCCGGCGATGGCAGGGGCGACGGGAAGATTGATGCGGCCGAAGAACCACAGGAGGGGGAAGAACAGCGCGAGGAGCAGGAGCGTGATTTTGTAAAGGAGGGCCTTGTCGAATTTTTTTGTGAGGAAATTGACGAGGAAAAAGGAGATGACGAATCCGGGGATGGTGACGAGGTAGAGGGTGCTGACAAAGGATTCGGGCTTGTTCATGAGGCGCGTGACGATGAACGGGATGCTGGCGGTGAGGCCTGCGAAACCGATGTACTGGAAAATGGATGCGCAGATGTAGATGACGAAGGGTTTGTTTTTGAAGGTCCAGAGGAAGGCTTCGAGGAAGGAGTATTTTTCGTGGGAGACGGTGGTGGAGCCTGGTTTTTCGCGGATGCCGATGATGGTGATGTAGGTGAAGAGTCCGGCGGCAAGTCCCGTGATGATGGCGGTTTTGGAGTAGCCGAGTGTGGGGATGAGGAATTTCGGGGCGATGATGCCCTGAAAGGCGGTGGCGAGGAGTACCATGACGGACAGTAGTGTGGACATCATGACGCGGTCTTTTGGGGTGGCGGCTATTTCTGGCATGAGCGCGAGGTATGGCGACATCATGACGGTGAAGGCGATCCAGAAGATGATCATGGTGATGCCGGTGCAGATGGCGAGACTGCTGCTGCCTGCCGGAAACAGCGGGTGAAAGAGCATGATGTAGGTGATGACCATGACGGGTGTGGCGACGATCATGTAGGGGCGGCGGCGTCCGAATCGTGATTTGGTATTGTCGCTGAGGTAGCAGACGAGCGGGTCGATGATGGCGTCGATGATCTTGCTGGCGGCGAAGATGGCGCCGAAGAGCGTGATGGACATCAGGGAGCCTGCCCCGGAGTTGTCCTTTGTGTAGTAGAACATGACCCATCCGACGAACATCATGTTGAGGATGTTGCCGCCGAACTGGCCGCCTGAGTAGATAAGGCTTTTTCCCAGTCCCGCGCCTTTTTCCGTGTTGGTGTCACTCATCTTTTGTGGTCTCCGTGGTGTCTTTGGTGTTGTCGAGCGCAGTGTCAAGTGCGTTGAGCAGTCTGTTGAGACGTCCTTCGCGGGGACCCGCGAAAGCGGTTTTGAGTTCATTTTCTGTAAAGTTGTGCATGAGATAGCTGATGAGGCCGTCGCCGAGCTGGCCGCCCCAGCAGTCGGGCAGGGAGCGGCATGGCAGGCCGCCGGCGGTGGTGCGGCAGTGTTTGAATGGCACGGGGCCGCCGAGTTGCGGGCAGCGCCAGTGGGTGAGTTCGTCGTATTGGGTGATGGCGGTTTGTGTCATGTCGTGTGTCTCCCCGCTTGTACTGATGATGTAGAGAATGATACAGAAAGAATCGGTTTTGGGTGAATCCTTTTCAGAAAAAAGTGTAAGTGCTGCCGGTCAGTTGTCGCGGCGTAGCAGGCGGCCTGCGAGGGTGGATGTGTCGAGGTTGCCTTCGTCGAGGACGTGGCGGCCGTTGATGAAAACGTGGTGGATGCCGGAGGGGATGCCGGTGGGGGTTTCGAAATTGACGTTGGGAGCGATGGTGGCCGGGTCGATGAGGAGGAGGTCGGCGAAGTATCCTTCTTTGATGAATCCGCGTTTTTTGAGCCGGAAGTGGGTGGCGGGCAGACCGGTTGTTTTCCAGATGGCAGTTTCGAGAGCGAGCATTTTCTTTTCGCGGACATAGCGGGCAAGGAATTTCGGGAAGCAGCCGGAGAAGAGGTAAGAGGGTTTGCCGAATCCCATGAGGATGGTGTCGGAGGTGATCATGACCTGCGGGTGTCTGAGAGCGTGGAAGGCGGAGCGTTCGGTGAAGTTGTCGTCGGGGACGGCCATACTTTCGAAGATCATGACGCGGGCGTCCTCTTCGAGAAGCAGATCGCAGGCGGCGTCGAAGGGGTGCTGTTTTCTCTCTTTGGCGACGTCGACGAGGTTCATGCCTTCGAAGTGTTTGTTTTTTTCGGACTGGACGGACATGATGGTGACGCTGCCCCAGCCCATGATTTTAAAGAAGTTCATCGACCAGGTGTTGTCTTCGACGTGAGGCCATGTGGTTTTGGCGGTGACGATGTCGCGGTAGATTTTTTTGCGGGTTTCGGGGTCGCGGAGTCGTGCGAGGATATCCGGCATGGTGCCGGTGAGGACCCAGGGGGGGAAGAATGCGAACATGTGGGTGAAGCCTGTGGTGGTGGGCATGACGTCGACTTTGACGTCGACGGAGCCGTTTTCGCGGAGTTTGTCGAGTTTGTCGATCTGTTTGCCTTCTTCGCCGTCGAGGGGGATGGGCGGGGTCCAGTATTTCGACATGTTGGCGATGCCGCGTACGACAGCGCGGATGGGGCGGCCGAAGCGACCGAAGTCGGGTACCCAGAAGATGTGTGAGATTTGGCCCGGGATGGCGTTTTCGCGGCAGACTTCGACTACTTCGTCGACAGCGAGCGGGAGGGTGTTGGAGTAGCTGCGGAGGTGGCTGGTGAAGATGGCGTTGTATTTTTTGAGGACTTTGCCGAGGGCGACGAGTTCGCGGGTGTCGCTCTGGGAGCCGGGGAAGTACTGGAGGCCGGTGGACATGCCGATGGCGCCTGCTGCGATGTAGGTTTCGAGCTGGCGGGACATGGCTGAGATTTCGTCGACGGTGGCGTAGCGGTTGGCGAGACCCATCTGGTAGATGCGGATCATGCCGTGGGGGGCGAGCATGGCGGTGTTGAGGAGGATGCCGTTTTTGTCGAGGTGATCCATGAATCCGTCGACGCCGTCCCATGTGGCGGATTTTGAGATGTCGATGGCGGAAAAGGCTTCGATATAGTCGCGGATGGCGTTGGAGTTGGGGCCGCCGAAGGGAGCCATGCCCATGCCGCAGTTGCCTCCGACATAGGTGGTGATACCCTGGCGGACGAGAGGGGCGAGGACTTTGGGGTGATCGGCGCGGAAGGATGTGAAGTCGGCGTGCGAGTGGACGTCGATAAATCCGGGGCAGAGGACTTTGCCGGTGGCGTCGATGGCGGGGCATTGTGTTTTGAGGAGTTCGCCGGCGGTGGCGATCTTTTCGATTTTGTCGCCTGTGATGGCGATGTCGGCCGCGAAGGCTTTTTCGCCGCTGCCGTCGATGACGGTGGCGTTTCTGATGATGAGGTCTGGCATGTTGCCTCCTGAAGAGTCGTTGTCTTCCACCGCATCAGTCAGCGGGGTGGGATTTATAAGTAGCGTTTTATTTCAGGTCGGCTGGCGCTACCCATGCGGAGCTGTTTTCGGCGGTGTATTCGCGGGCGATGAGTTTTGCGGCGGTGGCGGCTGCGGGTGAGTCTTTGCCGGCTTTTTTGGCTGCTTCGGTGAGGAACATCAGGGCTTTGCCCCTGTCGCCGAGGATGAGGTACATGCGGCCTGTGCCGAGGAATCCCTGGGGATTGTCCGGTGCGAGGATGATAGCGGTGAAGTATGCGTTGAGCGCTGTGACGTAGTCGCCGGAGGCGTCGTATTGAGCGGCGAGGTCGAGCTGTGTCTGGGGGTGCAGGGCGAGGCGGTCGGAGTGTGCGGTTTTGAAGATGTACTGGATGGCGTTGATGTAGAATTTTTCGCTGACGCGCAGCCGGTCGTCCCTGATGAATGCCATCATGCAGGATGAGGCGATGGTGGCGGCTTTTTCGATGTCGCGCTGGTAGAGGGCGATTTCCATGCGGCTGCAGAGCGTGTAGGGCGAGGGGTTGGTTTTGTTGATGTTGTCGAACATTTCGATGGCGCGTGCCGTGTCGCCGCTGAGAAATATGTTGTAGGCCTGATTGTTGAGGGCTTCGGCGTTGGAGGGGTCGGCGTCGAGTGCGCGTTTGTAGTATTCTTCGGCTTGTCCGGTGTCGCCGAGAGAACTGTACATGTCGGCGAGCATGGAAAAGGCCGCTGAGGAGCCCGGGGCATGTTTGAGCGCTTCGCGGAATGATTCGGCGGCGGCGGCGACATTGCCCGAGAGGTAATGGGCGAAAGCGAGGCGCGAGAGGCGGTCGTAGCGGTAGGGGGCGGCGTCGGGGACGTTGTTGAGCAGGAGTAGGGCGTTGATGTGGTCTTCGCGCTGGATGCAGGCATCGGCGAGCATGAGCATGAGTTGTGGCGATGTGCAGCCGGCGCGGCGTGCTTCTTCGATGTCGGCGCGTGCTATGCCGGGCTCTCCGATTGTCTCGTAAAACACAGCTCTCGGCACTCGCGCGCAGGAGTCTTCGCCGGCGAGGCGCACGAGATAGTCGGCATTTTCGATAGCCGCCGCCCGGTCGCCCCTGATCATTTCGAGCAGCGCCTTGCGTGTGTAGATTTCCACCTTTTCGTCCGTCGAGGCAAAGAGCAGCGGCAGGTCGAGCGCTCCGATGGCTGCTTCGATGTCGTTTTGCGATGTGTATTTTTCGGAAAGCCTTATCGCCTCGGGGGTCTCGAATACCATTGCCGCGGCACTCGCGTGGGCGCACGCGACGCTCATGGCGGCCGCGAACAGGATTGTGGGGATCAGTTTCGTTATTTTCATGAGAGGCTTGCAGTCCTCCTGTCGATCAAGATGGTCACACAGTATATTTCAGTGTACTCCAGTTTAATTTATTTTGGGTTGTTTCTACAATATGAAATTGTGTCAGAAAGAAATTTCAACCGCTTTTTGAGACAAAAACCGGCTGTGGAAAGCATAAAATGAAAAATATTATAAAAACGGCACTGCTCGCCGCGCTGCTGGCAAGTGTAATTCCGGCCACATCCCACGCAGCGAAACAGCCCCAGCAGACCTTCAGGCGAAAGTCAGACCCAGTTATCATCACCGGCGCACAACTCAAAAAACTTGACGGAGCGAAAATCGCCACGATGCGCGTCTACACCAGTATCGGCGGCAAGCTCGCCGCCGTGCCGTATCAAGTCGATGAGCGCCTGCCCGACGGCAGCTATGCCTTCACATCCGGCAAACACAGGACCGAAGACACCGATCAGGGCAGGCTCGATGCCAATGACGAACTCGTCATCATGGCTCGCGACCTCGGCCGCCGCGCCAGCCGCGCTTCGCTCGACAGGCTGCGCGCCACGGCGCGTGTCGAGATCGCGGCAACCGATCCCCTCAGCGGAGCGCGCGCATGGGCTTACGTCCTGACATTCAAAACCCCTCCCCGCCGCTCGCCCCGTGACTATGTGACCGTCTCCGCTGCCGGCAACGCCATATCCACACCCAACTACTTCGTGGGATTCGATCCCGCGATACCCATAGGGTTCAACCGGCTCGGTCTCACCCGCGCTGGCGGCGGCGACGGCAGAAACACGGTCGACTGCCTCAAAATCCGCGCTACCGTCAGTGTCAAAATGGCGAATGTCGACATCCAGAAGACCGAAGCCGATTTCACGTCCGAACTCATCGCCTACATCGACGGCCCCGTGCGCGCCATCCGCCGCACCTCCAACGCCATGAATCTCTTCTGGAAATTTTCCACCCCGAGTTCCATCATCGACAATATCTACTACTACGATTCCTTCGAGTTTCCCACCGAAGTCAACGTACCGTTCGACGTCAGCGCGGTACTCAGGGATTTTCGGTTCCGGGTCTCCACCGACGGCAACGAAGCACAGCGCGGCAAACTGTTCGTCAACTCCAACAACCGCACGCCATCCGTCATCGACGGAGTCATGTCCGATGCCGAAAAGAAACTTGACCTCGCGCCCTACAACTGGTCAGTCATCTACGGGAAAGGCGCGGCGCCCGGCGGCTGGCTCAACACGCTCGAATTCGACAAAGGACTCCAGGTCGTCCCGGCACTCTACTATGTCGACGATGCGCGCGCGACCGAAGAGCCGGAAAATTCACCCGGACAGATCGGCGCGGCAGGCTACAACCTCGAAAATCTCCATACCCTCAAACGCGGCGTCTGGCGGCTCGTCTCCATCATGTACAACGTGCCGCACTACCGGCCCGGCGCCGAAAACGAATTCATCAACATCCGCCGCCACCCACTCAAAGTCACAGTGAAATAAACGGGATATCAATAGAAATTACCTACCGCTGTGGGTAGCACAATGAAACGGTAACTTGGAGTAAAGTTAATCATATAAAGCTTTTGGGAAGAGGTGCGGAGAAACCTTTTTCCCGAAAAAGGTTTCTCCGGTAGGTAAATGTAAATACTTTATCGTATAAACGGGATATCGCCCTCACACTTGCAATAGATCGTGTGATAGCTGTCAAATCATCTTTTCGGCAGAAACGGGGCAAGGTCAGACATGGCCTTCGCGTAGAATTCGCGCCTGAGCGCTACCTCCATCGCCGCCGGCGAAATCCGCTGGAGCAGCCATATTGCGCTCCACCACTCGGGCACGACGATGACGGCTCTGTTGGCCGCTACCTTTTTGACCACCTTGCGCGCAAACACGCCGGCGTCGGCCGGAAACATACGTTTCCACGCCTTTCGCTTAACCTCTTCGGCAATCTCGTACAGAGCTTCGGAGTCGCCTTGTCCATCGAGTATGGGCGTCTTCACCACCCCGGGGCACACCACGCTGACCCTTATGCCCAATTCCCCGGACTCCACGCGGAGCGCCTGCGACAGCCCCACGACGGCATGCTTAGACGCCGTGTAGCCCACATTGAGCGGGAAGGGTACAAGCCCTGCCATCGACGATGTATTGACGATGTGACCGAACCCCTGTCCGGTCATTACCGGATACACGGCCTGCACGCCATTGATGACGCCCATCAGGTTGACATCGATGACTTTCTGCCAGTGCCTGAGCTGGAAATCGCGGGCGAGGCCGGCCACGCCGATACCGGCGTTGTTGAACATATAGTCGATGCGTCCCCACCGGTCGACCGTACTCCGCACGAGAAAATCCACACTGAAATAATCGGTCACATCAGTGATGACGGCACAGGCGTCGCCGCCCTGCCGGACGATGGCGGCTGCGGCCTGCTCGGCGTGTTCGCGGTTTTTGTCGGCGATGACCACACGCGCACCCCGGCGCGAAAGCTCGCCCGCGAGCGCCCGGCCTATGCCTGACGCGCCGCCAGTGACTATTGCGACTCCACCCCCGTATGTCCTCAGCCCCTGACACTTTCTCATGTATTCCGCTGTGTTCCCCAGTATCGTTTTTTCAGTGGCCGGCTCAGAAATAACGTCTTAACATCTTAAGCCCCATGATCCCGTCGCGCTTCATCCATTCGATCGTGTTTCTGATGCCGCTGCGTACATCGTCGTATTCAAACTGGTACCCGAGATCGAGCAGCTTCTGATTGCTGATGTGCAGATCGACCGGGAAATAAGTCACAGGATCGCGTTCGACGGCAGGCCGTTTGTGCGTGATATTCTTCGACAGCCATTCGGCTACAGCAGCAGCAGCGAGCCCGGCTTCGCGCGCCAGCATCGGCGGTATCTCGATCGGAATAACCTTCGCCCCGTGCTCTTCGGCCACCATGCGCAGAAAATCGCTCATCGTCACGCCCGAACTGTCCACTACACCAAAAATCTGGCCCATCGCGTCATGATGTTCGGCGATGTAAACAGCCGCTCCCGCAATATCGCGCACGTGTACCGTGCCCATTCTGAAGTCGAAATTCCCCGGCAGCGGCACGACCGGCAATATGCTGAGTCCCTCGAAAATCTGCATCGTGCCATACTGCGCGCGCGGCCCGTACACCAGCCCCGGCCTCACGATGCTCGTCGGTAGTCCCTCCTCGTGGTTATACCTCAGCACCACCGCATCCTGCCGCACCTTCGTCCGGCTGTATTCCTCGATCGGCGCCACCTGCGCGTCCTCGCGGATCGGCAATTCCCTCTCCATATTTCCATACACGCCGCTGGTGCTCCAAGACACGAATCGTTTCACGTCGCTTTCGAGCGCTACACGGCACAGATTTTCCGTACCCTGCACATTTACCCTTTCCAGCAGGTCGGCGGGCGCAGTGAAATCGAATATCGCTGCCGGATGCAGCACGATATCGACACCGTCCATCACCTGCCGCAGGCTGTAAATGTCGGTCACGTCCGACGCGACGAATTTCACATCGGCCCGCAGCCACCGTCTGTTGGCTGCAGGAATATCCGTCGCGATCACTTCCCGCCCCTTTTCCACAAGCACATCAACTATATGCGAGCCGGTGAACCCGCATGCCCCGGTGACGAGGTATCTCATATCGAGCC
>CAZQSL010000056.1:0-22141 GCA_964595945.1 uncultured bacterium | reverse complement strand
GCGCGGGCGAGCGCCACGCGGCGGGCCTCACCGCCGGAAATCTGCCTGGCGCGGCGGTTTTCAAATCCATCGAGCCCCACACTCGCGAGCGCGGCGGCAACACGCGGCTCGATGGCATCTATTGCCAGTCCGCGCGCCCGCAGTCCGTAAGCGACGTTGTAATACACGCTCGCGTCGAACATCACGGTCTTTTGCGACACGAGCGTCATGCGGCGCCGCACTTCGGTCAGCCGGTTTTTCGAAACTGCATACAGATTTTCGCCCATGAAGACCACAGAGCCGCGCCGTGGTTTCATAAATCCGTTCATCGACCGCAGCAGGGTGGTTTTGCCGGTGCCGTTTTTGCCGATGAGCGCGTAGATTTTCCCACGCTCGAATACCAGCGAGGGCACTTCCAGCACCGGTGTCCCGCCGCGATAGGCATATTGTGCGCCGTGTATTTCTATTATTTTATCCAATCGAGTCTCCGTATCGCATCTCCGGATTTGCCGCTGAAAACCTGTGCTATACCCTGTCCATGCGTGATTTGAACCGGTACAGCACAATATTGACGAGCAGGGCAATCGCGAGCAGGATAAATCCGAGCGCGAGCGAAAAGGCGAATTCGCCCATCTCGGTTTCAAGCGCAATAGCAGTGGTCATCGTGCGCGTGACGCCCCTGATGTTGCCGCCGAGCATCATAGCGACACCCACCTCGCCCACGGCGCGCCCGAATGCCATCGTCAGTACTGTAAAATATGCAAACCGGCCTTCGCGCAGGGCGGCGCCCACTGATTTCAGGCGCGAAACGCCAAGCGTGAGAGCTGTTTCGCCTATCTCTCGCGGCACGCTCTGCGTAGCCGACATCGACAGTGAGATCACGAGCGGCAGTATGAGAAAAAACAGGCCGAATACTATGCCGTCGATCGTATACAGCAAGTGCAGCGGGCCCAGAATACCCTTGTTGCTGATGAGGATATATGCGAAAAGGCCGATGACGACAGTGGGGATGGCCGTCAGTGTCTGTAGTACGGCCATGACGGTGTTGCGTCCGCGGAAATCACGTGAGCCGAGCAGATAACCGATGGGCAGTCCCACGATGCCCGAAGTGAGTGTGCCGCCGATCGCCACCTGCACCGACGCGCGCACTGCCGACATGACGTCTGGATCGAGTGTGGCGAGCAGCCGGATGGCTTCGCCCGCTGATTGCGACAGGTAATTCAAGAATTTATTACACCTTGCGTCATTAACATCGAAAACGGGTTAACTGATATTACTTTTTAGCCTTTTTGCCTTTTTTTGCAGGTGGTGCGGGCGTGGCCTTTTTTTCGGTGAACAGGTGAAAGAGCTGTGTGTCGCTGGCTCTGAAATCAGCAATAAGTTTCTGCCCCTGGGGAGAGGCAAGCCATCTGGCAAGTTTCTCTGCGAGCGCGTTGTTGGCGTTGGGATATTTTGCGGGATTGACGGGTATGATGCTGTAGATATTGATGAAATCCTTATCGCCTTCGCAGAGGACCTTGAGTCTGAGCTTGGGCAGAGTGGCGATGAATGTGCCGCGGTCGGTGAGGGTGTAGCCCTGTTTTTCGTCGGCCATGAGCAGAGTGGCTTCCATGCCGCGCCCGCCTTCGATGTACCACGGCTGGCCGGAGGGTTTGATGCCGGCCTGCGCCCATAGTTTGAGCTCCTTGTTGTTGGTGCCTGATTTGTCGCCGCGAGAGATGAAGGGCTGTCTTTTATCTGCGATGGCGGTGAAACACGCGGTGGCGACTTTGCCGCCCCTGATTTTCGCGGGGTCTGAGGGCGGGCCGACGACTATGAAATCATTCCACATCAGGGTGGTGCGTTTTGTGCCGAATCCGTCAGCCATGAATTTTGCTTCGAGGTCCGGGTCGTGGACGAGGATGGCGTCGACATCGCCGTTGCGCGCGATTTCGATGGCTTTGCCCGTGCCGACCGCGATGACGTCGATGCGCGCGTTGTTGGCTTTTTCGAATACGGGGAGGATGGCTTTGAGTAGTCCGGTGTTGTCGACGCTCGTGGTGGTGGCGAGGCGCAGCACTTTTGTTTCTGCGGCGTGGGCGGTAGTGGCCGTATGCAGCGTGATGGCGATCAGAAATGCCGTGAGGAGGAGTGCGTGGTGGAATTGTCTGCGTGATGAATTCATCAGGGTCTCCTTTCCAGAAGGGAGGCGGGCCGGTTTCCCCTGCCCACCCTGTCGCCCGGCGGGACGTGGCACGTGCGGCGCTGTAGCCCGGTCGGGTCGGAGAGTGTGGTGTTAAATATGATGAAAAAAAGCGAAGTGCCGGGAAAACCTTTTTGAAAAAAGGTTTTCCCGAGGCCTTTCCCAAAACTTTCAATCTCTTAACACAGTTTTTGCATACGATGACTCAGAACGCTTTTTTGAGGATATCGAGAGCGGCATCGTAAGTGACATCGACAGGGTTGTAGACTGACGCGCCGTCGTTGGTGGCGCCACGTGCGATGGCTGGCAGTTTGTCCTCGGTGACGTTAGCGTCGCGGAGTCTGTAGGCGAGGCCGCACTGTTTGTTGAGGCGCAGGGATATGTCGCGGACGGCCTGGATGGCGGCTTTCGCCCTGGCTTCGTCGCTGCCTGAGACAGGGCCGCGGCAGAGCCAGGGGGCGAGTTCGGCGATGGTGGATGTGCAGAGCGGGAGGTTGTTTTCCATTGCCCACGGGAGGTAGATATTGTTGGCGACGCCGTGCGGGACGTGACATACGCCGCCGGTGGCGTGGGCGAGAGCATGGGCGACGCCGACCATGGAATTGCAGAATGACATGCCGGCGATGAGAGCCGCGTTGCCCATTGCGAGGCGGGCATCGAGGTCATCGCCCTTAGTGACGCATGTTTCGAGGTTGGCCATGATGATGTTGATAGCGGTGATGGCGAGCGAGTCGGAGATGGGATTTTTCTGGAGGCAGTAGTAGGCCTCGACGGCATGCGTGAGTGCGTCCATACCGGTGGCGGCAGTGATGCGGGGTGGCATGGTGGCGGTCATCTGCGGGTCGATGAAAGCTACATTGGGCATGAGATTGTAGGAGTTGAAAGCCATTTTCGCGCCGAGGTCAGGATTGGAGATCACGGCCACGAGGGTGACTTCCGAACCTGTGCCGGATGTTGTGGGGACTGCGAAAAACGGCGGTGTGGGTTTCTTGAGGCGTTCTGCGCCCTGGAACTGCTTGATGTCGCTCGTGTTTTCGGCGATGACGATGATTGCGCCCTTTGCGGTGTCGATACTGCTGCCGCCGCCGACGGCCACGAAGCAGTCGCAGTTGTGCTTGCGGTAAAGTTCGGCCACGTCGTTGACGACTTTCATGCTGGAGTCGGGCGGCGTGGTGTCGAAGATGTGGGCGATTTCGCATGCCGAGCCTTCGAACGCGGCCTTGATGATGCTGATGAGTCCGGCGCCGACGACGCCCTGATCGGTCACGACGAGTGCGCGCTTCGCGCCGAACTGTTCCATTTCCGCTGGCAGATTGGAGACAGCCTTAAGCCCGCTGACTACTTTTACGGGACAGTAAAATTCGTAGTATTGAGGGATAAACATGGGTCACCTTCCCCTGTAGTAATCCGGAGCGAGTCCGAATATTCACCATTAAAAGATCATTTTCGGGACGAGCCCGGCATACACCCGCGCCTTGAGCAACGCTTCTTCGGGCGTGAGCGGGATTTTGCGGCCATACATGGATTTGAGCAGAAAGCCCGGCATGAGGAACTTGATGACAATGTCCATCGTGCGCATGGCCTCCATAGCGTGGTCGATGCGTCCGTGTACGACAGTTCTGTGCTGGACGGACGCGATTTTGGGGTTCATCTGGCCGGTGAAAGTGAGAAGCGCGGCGTCGATATTTTTGAAGTAAATGACAAGATCGGGCTTGTCGACGATACCGGCGCCGAGTTTTTTGACGCGGCCATTTATTTTGACGAAAGTGATTGCCGGTCCTTTTTCGAGGACGCCGATGGCAAACGTGCGGCCGTCTTCCCAAGTGGCGAGTTCGGCCTTCATCTGCGGGTTGGCGCCCGACACGATGTCGTATGCCGCGCCGAAAGCTGCGAGGGCGGTCGTGGCGATTGCGACTTTTGTCTTATATGACAGTGTGATGTTTCCGATATCCGCCATGGTGGTCACTCCGTGATGTAGTGCCGGTGGTCATGCGTTGAGCGTGACAGCGGCATTGGTAATGACATCGAGACCGCGTTCGGCGGTTTTCGCCTTGACGACGATCTTCGTGTCGCTTTCTTTCCACATCTCGACGACAACGGTTTCGCCCGGGAAAACATGGCTGGAAAATCTTGCGCCGAGGCTTTTGAATTTCGCCGGATCGTTGCCGCAGAATTCCTGAAGGACGGCGCGACCGACCATGCCGTAAGTGCAGAGGCCGTGCATGATGGGTTTTTCAAAGCCAGCCATTTTCGCGAAATTGGGATCGGAATGGAGCGGATTTCTGTCGCCCGAAAGCCTGTAGATGAGATTCTGGTGGGGGAGGGTGGGCATTTCGAGTACTTTGTCCGGCTCGCGGTCGGGAGGTTCGTTGCCCGGCTGCGGACCCTTTTCGCCGCCGAAACCGCCTTCGCCGCGCAGGAAGCACGAGAAGGAGTTGAAGAATAGCTCTTCGCCCTTGTCGTTGGTCGTGATGGCGTCGAGGATGACGAGTGCGCCCTTGCCCTTGTCATATATGGCGCTGACTTTGGGTTTTGTCGTGAGTTTGCCCCTTGTGGGGATGGGATATTTGCGGATTTCGAGGAACTGTTCGCCGTGGAGGAGCATCATTGGGTTGAATTTCAGGCCTGGGCAGCTAATGATGCGAAGCAGCGCGGGAAATGCCGGGACAACGCCGAAAGTCGGCAGTGTTTTCATTCCGTTTTCAAAAGTGAACTTTAGCTGGTCTTTGTCGGTCGAAGGAATACCGGCTCCGACTCCGAGTGCGTAGAGGAGTACTTCCTTGTCGGTAAATTCGTATTCTACTTCCTTGAGTTCTGCCGCGAGTGCGGTTTCGACGTCGATAGGCATATTGCCGACCCCCTGATTTCATTAATTTTGTTTTACAAAACTATGTTTAAAAACAATCTGATTCCGGTTTGACGAATTGCGGTATCCAGAAATTGTGGAATTCCGCAATTTCTGAAAACTATATTGAAAGGATGTCCGCGCGGTCGAATGCCATGCCGTTGGCCTGAAGACTGATGGTTGGCCAGCCGGGGACGGCGGTGATGAATTCGTTGCGGTCTTCGAGCACGAGTATGGTGTCTTCGCTCTTGGTGCCGGTGATGGAGGGGTTCCATGCGAAGGCAGAATTGACGAGAATCGTGTGAGAGACGGCGGGGCCGCCGAGTCTGTAGCGGCCACGGTAGCCGGCGTCGCCGCCCTGATGGTGGAGCTCCCAGTCGCCGGCATAGCCGCCGTCGGCATAAGCCTGCTGGGCGGCGCGGAAGATTTCGCCGAAGGTTTTGCCTGGACGTGTGAGAGTGTTGAAGGTCATGTCGACATTGACGACAGCGTCGTGTTTTTTGCGGAGCTGGGCATCGGGAGCGCCGACGCAGACCATGCGGGTGGCGGAGGCGATGAGGCCATATTTGCGGCCGCAGACGACGACCATTACGGATTTGTTGAAAGTGTTGTCGAATGAGGGAATCGGGTGGCGGTATTTCATGGTGCGGGCGTCGGCGGCGATGAGGTTGACGGTGGGGACGATAGTGTTGTCGTGGCAGGCGCCGGCGAGGAGGCCGGCGATCTGGTATTCGGTCATGCCGGGTTTGATGGCTTTGCAGGCGGCCTGGAGCGCTTCGCCAGTGAGGCGGCCGACTTCGCGGTAACGGTCGAGTTCGGAGGGTGTCAAGTCGTAGAAAAGTTCGGCGAAATCGGCCGGGAGCGGCGCGAGGCCGGCGAGGGGCGCGTCTGTGAGGACTTTTTTGTTTGCGGTGAATTCCTTGAGGGCGGTGGCTTCTTCGTACCATTTGTTGGATACGATTTCGATGGGAAGCCCGGCGATCTCTTCGTCGAGGATGCGGGGGTGTTCGATGTTGTTGGTGAAGATGAAGGCTTTGCCGGAGATGTAGGCGAAGGAAGCTACGCCGCAATCCTGTGCGATGTTGACGTGGCTTGCGCCGCCGCAGGTGGCCCATGAGAAGAAGTCGCACCGGCTGAGGATGACGCCGTCGGCGCCGGCGTTTGCGAGATATTTGTCGATTTTTGCTGTTTTTATTGCAAATTCTTCCTGTCTTGTCATTGCGAAACGCTCCTGTGGGCAGTGATGTATGACGGGTGAATTATATCACTATAAAAAGATGGGGGAAAAGGTGTGGTGAAGTAATTTTGGGGGTTGGGGAAAAGGTTGGCGGCGAAAATGGGCCCAAATGGGCCCAAATGCGGCAATAGAAAAAAGAGATTGCCGCGTTTTGCAGTCGCGATAAGGGCGAATTGCCGTGTTGCCGGAGCATTGTTTTGTTCGCGTATGTCAAATACTGCTTACTGCAAGATGCTCCTTGTGCCTTGCATTTCATCCTTTCTTGCGACTGCTATCCGGAATTCTATCGCAAAAATCGGGATGAAAAGGGGATGGCGGTGAGCCATCCCCTGCGGTGGGAGTCAGTGTGGGGGAGATGTGATTATTTGAGGATGTCGGGGGAGACGCCGGGTGGTAGGGGGAAGGATGGTGCGGCGCCTTTCTGCTTGCTCTGGATTTGCTGTTCTTTCATTTTGTTGAGCCAGTCGGGTGGGTATTCTTCTTTGAATACGGAGGGGTCGAGTGGGATATTGAAGTGGTAGTTGGTGTAGATTGATTTGGTTTTGAAAATGAAGGGGAGGCCGTGGACTTTGGTGGTCCATGTGGCTGATGTTGGGAAAAGGAGCCCGTTTTTGAGGGTTTTGAATTTCATGGTGCCGGTGACTTTGAGGGGATAGTCGCCGTAGTTGACGTCGTAGATGAATTTGCGTATGACGAGGTATTTTTTGTCGATGTACCAGGTCATGCCGTAGGCGGCCGGTTTGCCGGGTTTGGGGGTGAGTGCGAGGGAGTAGCATTTGTTTTTATCGACAGTGGTATCGGGGAGCAGCTTGAGGGAGTACCAGCTTATGACTTTATTTTTCCATTTTGAGTCCATCGGTAGAGCGCCGAGCTGGTTGGGGCTGCCGATCCAGTAGTTGTCCATGCGTTCGGAGAGGAGGCGGTAGCCGTGTTTTGAGGGGGATTGGTAGAAGTATCGCGCCTTGGTGGTGGAGCCGTTTGTTTCGGCGACTGGGGATATGCCGGTCTGGCGGCTTTTGTCGGTGACTTCATAGGTGGCGACTCGGATTTCGTCGTAGGTATAGCTTTTGAGTTTGTAGGAGAGGAATTTCTGCTGCATTTTGTTGATGACAGACTGTGGGGAGGTGGCGGCTGGGTGTGGTGCGGCGGTGGCGGTGAGTGTGATGATGGCGGCGGTGGTGATGATCAGGATGGCGGCGGCGAATTGGCCGTGATTGTCATGGGTTGATAGTTTTTTCATTTTTGGAGGCACCTCCCATGGTGTTACTTATAATGTGTTTTCAGAGGTTATTCCAGTTTTTTCTTGTTTTTCTGAGTTTGAAAACTATGGAGAGAGCTTCCTTGATGTAGCTTGCGGGCATTTTGGAGGCGCCGAACTGGCGGTCGAGGAATCTGATGGGGACTTCGGCGATATTGAGGTTGGCGCAAGTGGCGTGGAAGGATAGAGCGATGACGAAGCTGTATCCGGTGGCCGGGATGTGGGAGGTTTTGAGGCTGTCGAGTTTGTCGGTTTTGATGAGGCGGTAAGCGGTCGTGAGGTCGTGTAGAGGCATGGAGAGCATGAGGCGTGCGAAGGCGTTGCCGCAGTAGCTGAGGAGACGGCGGTAGGGGGGCCAGTTGATGGTGGCGCCGCCTTTGATGTAGCGGGTGCCGACGACGTAGTCGGCGGTGGATGATTTGTCGATGATTTCGGGGAGTATGGCGGGGTCGTGGGAGAAGTCTGCGTCCATGTTGATGACGTATCTGAATCCGTTGTCGCGACCCCATGTGAAGCCCTGGAGGATGGCGGAGCCGAGGCCGAGTTTTCCGGGGCGGCGCATGAGGTTGAGGGTTGGAAATTCTTTCTGGAGGGACTGTACGATGTCGGCGGTGCCGTCTGGGGAGGCGTCGTCGACGATGAGGATGGAGATGTCGGGTACGGTGTGGAAGACGGCGCGGATGAGGGGTTCGATGTTGTCTTTTTCGTTGTATGTGCAGATCTGTACGAGGCCGCCGGCGCCTGAGATGCCGTTTTTGTAGCCGTTTTGGCGGTAGTGGCGGACTTCGCGGAGTGATTGTTGCTGGATGCCTCTGAGGGAGAAGTATCCGCGGATGGTTTTGGCGAATCCGATTTTGCTGGGGCCTCGTTTGAGGTCGTATTGGAGTATGAATGGTATTTCGACGATTTTGAGGTTGAGGGCGAGGAATCTGATGAGGAGTTCGGCCTGGACGGATGCGGAGGTGCTTTGGACGAGGTGTGCGCCGTAGGTGCGTGCGGCGAGGTCGAGGGCGTGGCGTGAGTATGCGCGGTATCCGCAGCTTATGTCTTTGACGGGGACTGGGGCGAGGAGGGTCATAAAGAGTTTTGCGCCGCGGCTGAGGATTTTGCGGAAGAGGCTGAGGCCCTGTTCGACGCCGCCGGAGACAAATCGTGAGCAGATGGCCATGGAGGCGCCGTCGTGTATCTGGCGAAAGAGTTCGAGAGCGTACTGCGGGTCGTGAGTGTTGTCGGAGTCCATGGTGAGCATGATGTCATCGGGGGAGGTGGAGCGGGAGAGGAATGCGGTGATGCCGGTGCGCATGGCGGCTGCGAGGCCGCGGTTGGTGGTATGGGAGATGATTTCGACGAGGCCCTGCTGGTGGAGTGGGTGTCTGGAGATGGCGGAGACGGTGTTGTCGCTGCTGCCGTCGTCGACGATGATGAATTTTGCCGGTGCGTGCCATGTGGGGATATGTTGCTGGTAGCGGTCGAGGAGTAGCGGGAGGCTTTCTTCTTCGTTGAAGGCTGGCAGTACTACAAAGACGGTCATTTTTGCTCCATTGATAAGAGGTTGGCGTGATGGCGGGTGCGCTCAGAAGTGTTCGAGGCGGGCGAGGGTTTCGCGGGCTTGTGATTCTTCGATGTAGCGTGTTTCGAGGTATTTGAAGTGTTTGAGTTTGTCGATGAACATTTTTTTGAGGTTGGGGAATTCTCTGGTCATGTCGTTTTCGATGTCTTCGGAAAACCAGCTCCAGTTTTTTGCGTCGAGGTTGGGGAGGTCGTATTTTTTGAGTACTTTGTTGATGGCGTTTTCGAGAGATTTGACGCTTTTCCAGAGTTCGGAGTTGCCGTTGAGGAAGTAAGTGGAGACATCGCGCCAGCCGGAAAACTCGCGGAGCGTGCGCATGAATTTGTCTTTTTCCTCGTCGATGACGGAGACTACTTCGAGGCGGAGTTGTTCGAGTTCGCGATCGGTGAGAGCGGCTGCGGAGCCGGGTCGGCGGGCGATGGCGCGTTTGACGTTTTCGAAGAACAGTGCGGTGAGGTTGGCGTTGATGTCGCCGATCACTGTTTCGATAAGCTCTTCGAGGCGGCGGGAAGCGTCGTCGAGCTCTTTGCGGGCGGTTTCGAGTTGGGCTGCGATTTTCTGGAGAATGAGGTCATTCATAACCATTATTCACCTTGCGGGGGTTCCGTCTGTGTGAGGAAGCCCTTTGTAAAAAATAGCACATTGCCGTAAGGATATGCAATGTCCAATTTGTTATAAGTGTCTTTTTACGGGTTTCACAATACTTTTGTGTTTGTGCTATGTCAATCTTTTATTGGGTAGTCGAGGGGTGCTATAATCGGTGGCGAAATACTTAAAAGATAATGATATGAGGAATCGTGATGATGAAGGATATAGGAAAGATCGGGATAGTGGGTGCGGGAGTGATGGGCGGGGAGATCGCGTATGTGGCGAGTCAGGCCGGGATCGGTGTGGTGGTGAAGGATATTGACGGGAAATGTCTCGATGCCGCGCTTGAAAAGGTGAGGGAGATATATGAATTCAAGGTGAAGCGGCGGCGTATGAGTCGTGAGGATATGGAGTCGCGGCTTGCGCTTGTGTCGGTGACGCTCGGGTATGATGAGTTTTGTGAGATACCGTTTGTGATCGAGGCTGTCACGGAGAATATGGACGTGAAGCGTGCGGTGTTTGCCCAGCTTGAGTCTGTCTGTGCCGCGGATGCGGTGCTGGTGAGCAACACTTCGGCGCTGAGCATTACGGAAATTGCGCGGGGCAGGGCGCATCGGGGACGCATTGCGGGCATGCACTTTTTCAATCCCGTGTCGATGATGCGGCTTGTGGAGGTGATAAGCGGCGCTGAGACGTCGGAGGAGACAGCAGGGGTGGTGGCGGCGGTCGCGGAACGGCTCGGCAAGGTGGCCGTGAGGTGCGCTGACGCGCCGGGTTTTATCGTCAACAGGCTGCTGTGCGCCGCGATGTATGAGGCGATCAGGTGCGAGGCGGAAGGCGTGTATGCCCGGGATCAGATCGACTCGGCGCTGATCAGCCCGCATGGCGGATTGCCGACAGGTCTTTTCCGCATGGCCGACATGCTCGGCATCGACCTGCTGTACAAGGCCATGACGGCGATGCAGGACGCGCTCGGAGCGCGGTTTCCGGTGCCGGAGGTTATCCGTGGACTTCACGCTGATGGCGCACATGGGGTCAGGGCGCGCCGCGGTTTCTATAAATATATGGAGGACGGCTCGATCATACTGCCAGCCGGCGGTGACCGGGCAATTGACAGCGACAGCAAGCAGGCAATCGCCGGACGTGTCCTGCTCGCGCTCTATGCCGAAGCCCTGAGGCTCGCAGATGCGGGTGTCGCCACACCTGATGATATCGACGACGCGATGCGGTACGGAGCGCTGTTCAAAAGGCCGCCGTTTGAATTCGCCGCCTCGCTCGGCGAAGGCGTGGCACTCGAAACGCTCGCGCAAATGGCGGCAAGACACGGCCCGCAGTTCGATGTGGGCAGGCGCTGAAAAAATTTTCAAAATGTAGTGCTATCCCCTGCGGCTTTTGATAAGATAATGCGCAAGGTTCACAGCTTTCCTATCTGGGAGATTTTATATGGCGGAACGAGAAATCTATCTGAAAATCGAAAACCTCGTAAAAGTCTACGACAACGGAGTACTCGCCGTAGACCATCTCAACCTCAATGTGCACAAGGGTGAGATATTCACGATGCTCGGCGCAAACGGCGCCGGCAAGACGTCCACACTGATGCTCATCCTCGGATTTTCCGACCCGACCGAGGGCTCGGTGCACATCTGCAGCATCGACGTCAACAAAAAACCGCTCGAAGCTAAGAAACACATCGCCTACGTGTCCGAAAATGTCCAGCTCTACGGCAACTTCACGGCGCGCCAGAATCTTGATTTCTTTACCAAGCTCACGGGCCGCAAAGATGTCACCGAAGAAATGTACACAAGCGTGCTCAAACGCGTCGGACTCGCCGAAAACGCCTACAAACGCCGCGTCAAGGGATTTTCCAAAGGCATGCGCCAGCGCCTCGGCATCGCCATCGCCATCCTCAAAAACGCCGACGTCATCATACTCGACGAACCCACCTCAGGCCTCGATCCCAAGGGCGGCCTCGAATTTATACGCCTACTCGCCGACCTGCGCGAAGAGGGCAAGGCCATTCTCATGACCACTCACGACATTTTCCGCGCCAAGGAAATCTCCGACCGCGTCGGCATCATGAGCTCGGGCAACCTCGTGCGAGTCATCGAAAAGGAAGAACTCGAAGGAGAAGACCTCGAAGCCCTCTACCTCCAGTATATCTCTCAGGACATCACACACGGGCGAATGGTGAAAAAGTAACACAACCCCCACACACCCTGTCAGGAGAAACATCCATGTTTTTCACGATCATTCGCAAGGAAATGCTGCTGAATCTCGTAAGCTTCAAATTCATCGTCTCCATCATCCTGCTCACGATACTCATCGTCGGCAGCCTCCAGATCATGGGCGTCAATCACGGACGCCGCCTCGAAGACTACTCCACCGCGAAACAAATGCACCGCAGCGACCTCGCCAACCTCAGCAGCCAGCCCCAATTCGAAGCCTTCGGCGTCACCGAAGACCCACGCCCCACCACCCTCGGCCTCTTCGCTATCGGACTCGAAAAACAGATGAGCCGCTCATTCATGATCCCCGGCATGACAATGCCCGGCGACAGAGGCGGCGGCCGCGTGTTTTTCAGAGAATCCAAACTCATGAGCGTCCAGCCCGAAGGCAGCAAATATGCCAACCCGCTGTTTACGCTCTTCATGCCCCCCGACTTCATCTACATCATCAACATCGTCCTCAGCCTCCTCGCACTGCTCTTCGCATTCGACGCCATATCGGGCGAAAAAGAAGACCAGACCCTCAAACTCATGCTCACCAACCCCATCCCGCGCGACATCGTCATCATCGCTAAATGGCTCGGCGGCACTCTATCCATCCTGATACCGTTCATCCTCGCCTTCGGCGTCGGATTTCTCCTCGTATCCATCCGAAAAGACATCTCGTTCGCAGGCGAAGACTACACGCGCATCGCCATCCTGTTCACTCTATCCGCTCTATACATATCAGTCTTCTACCTCATGGGACTTCTCTTCTCCGCATTTTCACAAAAATCATCCACCGCGCTAATACTCTCACTCTTCGCATGGGTCGTCTTTGTCCTCGTCGTCCCCAACATCTCACCCGTCATCGCCAAACGCCTCGTCCCCACCGTCACTGCTGACCAGGTCATCCGCGAAGAGGAAAAACTCGAAACCGACCTCACGCACGAAGCATGGAAATCCGAAGGCGACGAACGACGTAACATCAGCGACCGCATCAAAAAAGAAGTCCCCCAGCGGGTCCGCGACCTCGAAGGCCGCTGGCTCAACCGTCTCGACAATCAGACAAAACTCGCCATGAACATCTCCCGCATCTCTCCCTCCGCCACCTACGTCTACGCCGCCACCACCATCGCCGGCACGGGCGTCAAGGACTACGCACAACTCCGCGAAGAAATATACCGCCACCGCGAAGAACTCGGCAAAGAGCGCGACCACTTCGTCCGCCCCGACAAATCCAAACCCATACCGATGCTCTACATCAAGATCAAAATGGAAAAAGTCCCACTCTTCCGCAACATGCACCTCGATCTCACCAACAGCCTCAACAACGCCATCTGGGACATCGGCATCCTCTGCATATACCTCGTCATCCTCTTCATGGTCACATTCGTCAAATTCCTCAGATACGACGTCAAATAACTCACCGGCACCCCATGCCGGCACCACACTCGACACAATAGGGAGCACTCACAAAAATGGTGGTCACACTTATAAGGAAAGAACTCCTTGACAACATATACAGCTTCCGCTTCATAGTCTCATTCATCATAGTCATCTGCATAATGACAATCAGCACCGCCGTCCTCATGCAGGACTACACCGTCATGCACGACACATACGTCAACAACCTCACCGCGCACCGCAACCGCATCAAGGACAACGAATCCTACATGGAACTCATGTTCTCGGGCGTCGGCGCCAACCGCCCCCCCGCACCACTCCAGATATTCTACAGCGGTGTCGAAAAAGACCCCAACCGCTCCACCATCATCTACCCGTTCTTCAAACCCCAATTTACCGGCGAACTCAACATCAACCCCGTCTTCCCCCTCTTCCCCGCCATCGACCTCCTCTTCATAGTCTCCATTGTCATGAGTCTCCTCGCATTCGTATTCAGCTATGACGCCGTATCGGGCGAACGCGAAAACGGCACTCTGAAACTATTGATGTCATACGCCATCCCGCGTGACAAAATAATCGTCGCAAAATGGATCGGCGGCTACTTCAGCCTCATCATACCCTACCTCCTCGGACTACTCGTCAGCGCGCTCATGGTACTGCTCAACCCCAACGTAAAAATGCCCGGCGCCGAATGGGGCGCATTTTTCCTCACCATGCTCGCCTCGCTTCTCTTCATGGCCGTCATGTACACCGTCGGCATATTCGTCTCCATCAAAAGCAAACGCAGCTCCACGTCCATCTCGGTCCTGCTATTCATCTGGGTCATATTCGTCCTCGTCATCCCCAATGCCGTCCCCTTCATCGCCGACCGCATCAAACCCATCGACTCCCCGAGCAAAGTCATGAGCCGCATCAAATACGGCACCGGCCAGACCATCGACAACATGATCACCGACACCATCAAAAATTTCGAAGTCGCCACAGGCATTTCACTCGACCAGATCGACTTCTCCGGCATGGTCAAGGACGATGAAGAAGACGAAGAAGAAACCACCACAAAACAGGAGTCCACCGCCTCCAGCGAATCCTCCTCATCCTCCACCACCTCCGGCTCCTCATCCTCCAGCGACGAAAAATCCAAAATCCCCGGCGACTTCGACGCCAATCAGATCAGTGCCGTCATCGGCGAAATCACCGACAACGACCTGCGCGAAATCAAGCTCTACGGCTGCGAACGCTACCTCAACAAACAACTCCAGGCAAAGCTCGGCATGACCATCGACCAGGCCGCGAAAATGGCGAAGGACATGGGCTACGACATCGACGTCCCCGACCTCCTCGCACAATGCGAATCACGCAAGAGCGAACTCGACTCCCTCAAGAAACAGGCCGAGGACGCCCTCGAAAGCGGCCAGGCTCCCTCCGCTACCGGCGCACCCGCCGCCACGGCAGCAGCCCCCGCCGCGCAAAAACCCAAACCCACCGTCACCCCCGAGCAGTTCTGGGGCAAATTCATGTCTCTCTCCGCCGAACAGAAAGGCAAATTTTACGACAGCATGTACCAGTCATTCATCTCGGCCAACAAAAGCACGAGCGAAGTCAGCCAGAAAGAAGAAGAAAAGTACCAGCGTGACGTAGACGCCCAGGTCGCGCTCGCCAAAAACCTCTCCCGCATCTCTCCCGTCTCCTCTTTCATCTACGCCACGACCGACCTCGCCAGCACCGGCATCGAACGCGAAAAACACCTAAAGAATTACCTCTGGACCTATCAGGGCCAGTTCCTCGAATTCCTCACCAAAAAATTCAACATGCCCGACTCCGAACGCACCCACAACCTCTTCGGCGGCGCATTCCGCGAACCTCCATACGAAATCGACGATTTCCCGCAGTTCAACTACAAAGAGCTCGAAATCAAAAACCGCCTCAAATACGCGCTCACCGACGTAGTCGTGCTCGTCATCTTCGGATTCGGATTCTTCATGGCGGCATTCTTCGCCTTCATCAAATCCGAGATCATCGACTGACGTTACTGTCTGCAACTAATAGCCATACCAGCCGCCCCGTCCTGATACAAGGGGCGGCTTTTCTTTTGTCACAAATAATCCTGTCGCGCAACCATGATGATACAGGGCGGTTTTGTGCGAAAGGATAATAACAGCGCGAAATGGTATGCGGGCAGTGTCAGAATCTGATGCGGTGTTTGTATTTTTCGAGGATTTCGTAGTTGTGGAGTTCGCTGCCGGATGCGTTGCCGCTGATAAAGACAGGCGGGGTGATGCCCTGAGCGAGGAGGGATTCGATGGCGATGGCGGTGATGGAGTGGATGATGAATGCGCCGGTGATGGTGGACAGTGGGGCGATGGCAGTGGGAAGTCCGGGGATTTCGAGAGAAGCGTCACCGTTGGGGCCGCAGTTGTCGATGATGATGTCGGCTGCTTCGAAGAGACGTTTGCCCGAGGAGTGGCGCGATAGGGAGGCGCGGGAGTGGGCGAGGGAGGTGATGGCGATGCAGGGGATGTTGCGTTTGCGGATTTCGAGCGCCATTTCGACGGGGACCGCGTTGCGGCCTGAGTTGGAGATGACGACGAGGCAGTCGCGTCGTTTGATGTCGTTGAGCGCTATAATGGCGGCGGCGTAGCCTGAGAGGCGTTCGAGTGAGCCGCTCTTGATGGCGCCGTGGTGCAGCATGAGGTTTTCTTCGAGGATAGGGTTGATTACGGCGAGGCCGCCAGCGCGGCTGTAGCCTTCGAGGGCTATCATGTGCGAGTGGCCGGTGCCGAACAGGTGGATGAGCCCGTCTTTTTTAATAGTTTCGGCGAAGACCTCCGCGGCGGCGTGTATGTTTTCGCCTTGTGTGTCCTTGATCTGTTCAAGCGTCGAGTTGATGATTTTCAGGTATTTTTCCATCATGGCGTTCCGGTCCTCCGGCGTATATGGGTCTGCCGAAGATTATACCTGATTCGCCGGCCTGTTTGAGAGAGATGGAGTCGAAAAAGTTTTCGATTTTTTCGCCGGCGTTTTTCCAGATGAGAAATGACACGCATCTTGAGGCGTCGCTGCACTCATAGGCGTTGCAGGGTTTCTTTTCGGTGACGCATTGCGAGAGGGCGATGGGGCCTTCGACGGCGCGGATGATGTCGCCGAGGGTTATGTCGCTGGCGGGGCGCGCGAGCATGTAGCCGCCGCCGATGCCTTTTTTGCTGACGACGATTTTGTTTTTCTTGAGGCGGTTGAATATCTGCTCGAGATAGTGAAGTGATATCGACTGTCTGTCGGAGATGGCCTGTAGCGACACGTAGTCGTCGTGCATGTTCATCTGGAGGTCAAGCATTGCCTTGATGGAATACTTCCCTTTTTGCGTCAGCCGTATTGGACTGCCCTTTTGCATCGCGCGGATCCTCCCTTGTGTTTTCGCCAGGTCAGGCTGTATTCCCCGTTTTGTCTGAATATTGGTGCGGCCCGTCTAATAGTAGTAGCTCAATAGCTATTCTACCCGCTCACGGGATTCTCAAACGGCCATACATAATCATTATCTGGCAGTCATATCATTTGCCAACCGGCAATGGCGGTCGTCTGTATTATATCAAACATATTGGCAATTGACATAATATGCCAATAGTCTTGCAGTATGGTGTGGATGGCGACTGAGTGGTGGCGGGAATGTGGTGGATGTGTCTGATGTGCAGCACGCTGCCGGGAGGCGTGCGGGGGCACTATTATCGTCGCTTCTGCAAAAAACGGATGAAATATAGGAAGTTATAATATATATAATAATATGCGCGGGGATTGCCGCGTGATGATGGCTGCGCGTTTTTTTTTGACCATACGTGCGGCATGCGGAGGGCGATGGAAGGTTTGATGATATTTCTGCAAAAGTGGCGGGTGCGGCTCGGGCATCTGTTTGCACTGGTGATGCTCGCAGTGTGCAAGCCTGAAATCGAGTGGCTGATCGCCGGCACGATCGTGGCTTTCGCTGGTGAGGCAGTGCGTATGTGGTCGGCCGGCACGATCGACAAAAACGCCGTGCTCTCGCGCGGCGGCCCTTATGCCTACATGCGAAATCCGCTCTATTTCGGCAGTTTTCTGATGTACCTCGGTTTTTGCATCGCGAGCGGCAACTTCTATGTGCTGATCGCTTACCCCTTCTTTTTCTTCCCCGTCTACTACGCGACCATTTTCCGCGAAGAGGCATTCCTGCGCGAAAAATTCACCGATGAATTCGAACGCTTCGTCCGCGAAGTCCCGAGATTTTTTCCACGCCCTTTCAAATCAAAGGGAGCCACCACCGCAACTTTCGCCCTCTCGCAGATGAAACACAATCGCGAATACGAAGCCCTCATCGCCATCGTCATCATACTCGGCGCCATGTGGGCAATGGCCCTGCTGGATTTCGCACCACTCCATTTTTTCGGAAGGATACTCCACTAATCACATGGTGCGCAAACCCCTCCCGCTGAACATCCTCTACCTGCTGCCGGAACTCAACGTCGGCGGCGTCGAAACACACGTATGCGCCCTCTCGCTCGGCATGCAGGCAATGGGCCACAACGTGACGATAGTCTCCAACGGCGGCGTGATGGTCCCAGCCCTCAAACAGCGCGGCATCGATCATATCGAACTCCCCGTACACCGCAAATCAGCCCTCACCATCAATAACATGGCAAACCGCCTCAGAAAAATCATCATCGAAAAAAACATCCACATCGTACATGCCCACTCTCGCGTCCCGGCATGGGCAGGCCTATTCGCCACAAAACACCTCGACACGGCATTTGTCATCACCGCACACGGCCTCTACGCCCCACACATGGGCAGCCGCGTCATGGCCGGCGGCGACAGGATCATCTGCGTCAGCGGCCGCATCATGAATCACATGGCCGAACGCCTCAACGCAGACCGCTCGCGCATGACCGTCGTCTACAACGGCATCAACATCGACGACGCGCGCGCCGCCACTTCATCCGCGCTCCCCCGCGCTGCTATCCGCCGCGAACTCGGCCTGCCTCCCGACTCGCCAGTCATCGGATCCATCGGCCGCCTCACCAATACCAAAGGCCTGCGTTATCTCATCGACGCCTTCTGCCAGCTCAAAAAAGACGTACCGGGCATCAAAGCCATCCTCGTCGGCGACGGCCCCATGAAAAAAGACCTCCAGGACCGCACCGCCGAACTCGGCCTCGCCGACGATCTCCTGTTCACCGGCCTCCGCTCCGACATCTTCAGCGTCTTCAACGCTCTCGACGCATACGTCGTCTCATCACTCTCCGAAGGCTTCCCCATGGGATGCCTCGAAGCCATGGCCGCACGCGTCCCCATCATCGCCACACGCGTCGGCGGCATCCCCGAAATGCTCGAACACGAACGAACCGCACTCCTCGCCGAACCCAAATCCCCCGAAGACCTCACAGCAGGCGTCAAACGCATCCTCTCCGACCGCGATCTCGCCACCCGCATCACCGACGCAGGCTACCACGATGTCGTCAACCGTTTCTCCGAAAGCCGCATGATCTCCGAAATCCTCAAAACATACTACGACACCATCCGCGACAAAAAAGGCTACATCGGCCCCGTGGCAGGACTCCCACGTGCCGACAGGCCACGCGTACTCCTCACGCTCCCCGAGCTCCGCGTCGGCGGCGTCGAAACCCATGTCACGGACCTCGCGCGCGGCCTCAAGGAAAAAGACTACACACCCATCGTAGTCTCATTCGGCGGCAAACTCGTCGAAAAACTCGACGCTTCCGGCATCCGCCACGTCGCACTCCCCGTCCACTCAAAATCCCCCTACGTCATGATGAACATGGTGCCACTCATGCGCAAGCTCATCGCCGACAACCGCATCGAGCTCGTCCACGCCCACTCACGCGTCCCAGCATGGATCTGCTGGGCCGCCCTCGGCCGCCGCTCGGCACACGGCAGGCACATCCCCTTCATCACCACCTGCCACAGCACCTACAGCGTCCACCTCGGCAGCCGCGTCATGTCACTCGGCGACCACATGATCGCCGTCAGCCGCTTCGTCGAACGCCACATCCGCGACAACTTCGGCACACCCCCCGACAAAATCGACGTCGTCTACAACGGCGTCTCACCAGCCATCTACGACCAGCAGCGCTCGGCCACCCTCAATGAAAAATACCGGCACCTCCTCGGCATCGCCCCACACGAAAAAGTCGTCGGCATGGTCGCCTCTCTCACCCCACGCAAAGGATATCTGCACTTCATCAACAGCGCCGCCAGACTCCTCCGCGACTTCCCCGACACAAAATTCCTCGCCGTTGGCGGAGGCCCCCAAAAAGACGAACTCGAAGCCCGCGTCCGCGAACTCAACCTCACCGACCGATTCATATTCCTCGGCGTCCGCTCCGACGTCTCGGACCTCCTCTCTCTCTTCGACGTCTTCGTCCTCGCATCCTCCAGCGAAGGCCTCCCCTACGTCATCCTCGAAGCCATGTGCATGAAACGCCCAGTCGTCACCACCGACGTCGGCGGCATCCCCGAAGCCATCGCACACCGCCGCAACGGCATGCTCGTCAAACCCCGCGACGAAGAAGCCCTCGCCTCATCCATCCTCGAAGTGCTCGCCGATCCCCCTCTCGCCACAAGACTCGGCGAAGCCGCTCACCAGACCATCTCCACCGCCTTCAATGTCTCCACCATGGTCGACGACACCGAAGCCATCTACAACAAACTCCTGGGCTGACTCACCATGCGCATCCTTCACTTCTTCAACGACAATCCCACCGCGGCACAGTGAAAACCATGGAATACAAAAACATCAGAAGCATCCTCCTCATCAGCCTCTCCTGCATCGGAGACGTCCTGCTGACCACACCAGTCATGAAATCACTCAAGGACAACTTCCCCGGCGCATCGCTCACCGTCGTCGCGGGTCCCACCGTCATGCCAGTCGTCAAACGCCACGAACTCGTCAACGAAGCCATCTCGTTCGACAACAAACACGCACACAAAGGCACACAAGGCAACATCGATTTCATCCGCACGCTCCGCCGGAAAAAATACGACCTCGTCGTCGATCTCCGCAACTCGGCAATCCCCTACTTCCTCCGCGCCCGCTACCGCATCACCGCACACGAAGCCCACATGCGCAACAAAGACGTCAAGGGCCGCCACGCCATCGACCGCCATCTCGATGTCCTCACCATCGCAGACATCTCAGTCACCACTCGCACCATGTCTGTCACTATCCCCGGCGACATCACGGAAAAAGTCGTCAAAACTCTCACGGCTCGCGATATCGACATGACACGCATGATCACCATCTGCCCCGGCGCAGGCAGCCTTTACAAACAATATGACACAGCCAGATTCGCCGCCGCACTTCACATCATCGCACAAAAATACAACGCACAGTTCATCATCTCCGGCGGCCCCTCCGACCAGCAGATCGCCGAATCTCTCATCTCTTATGCAAAAGACCTCGACATCCTCTCATTCGCAGGCCAGCTCGACATCCTCGAATGCGGAGCCCTGACACGACTCAGCCGCCTCGTGATCACAAATGACAGCGGCCCCATGCACCTCTCCGCCGCCGTCGGCACACCTACCATCGCTCTCTTCGGCCCCACCGACGCCCAGCGCTACGGCCCCCGCGGCAATGCCCACCGCATCATCTGGCACCGCGAAGAATGCAACCCCTGCAAATCCGCCGACTGCGGAAAAATATCCTGCGTCAACCTGATCGAACCCGAAATAATCGCAAAAACCGCCCTCGAAATGCTCAACCCCGCATGACCCGGATCACTGACATTTCTCCAGTGGCGCACTATAATGTCTCTACAACACTCTGACGACGAGGACTCATGGACGATCTTGCCATCGTAATCGCATCCTGCAAATCATGTGATCACCTTGACAACTGCCTTCAGTCGATATTCGCATGCCACTTCCCATTCACCTGCCGGGTAGTAGTCATCGACGACTGCTCTCAAGACAACACTACACGCATGACCATCGACAAATACCCCTCAGCTCTCATCATCACCAACGACACTCATCAAGGCTACGCCGCCTCATGCAACAAGGGCATTCGCGCCACCGACACACGACACATACTGCTCCTCAGTCCCTCTATCACCATCACCGATCCCGGCGCCATCACGGCCATGCTGCATTTCCTCGACCGATACCCGCAGGCCGGCATTGCATCCTGTCTCATCACCAGCGAAAACAACAGCTCACACAACATCACCGGATTTGAATCCCGCATCGCAAAATTCGCCGGCAAGACAGCCACCAGCCGCCGCGCGCTCCACGCTCTCGGCATACCCGAACTCCCCCCTCCCGTCGCTGATCCCCACTCACACCGCATCGACATCGCCAGCAACGAATGTTCCATGATACGCCGCGAAACCCTCAATCAAATCGGTCTCCTCGACGAACGCTCCCTGCTGTGCGCCGTCGATCTCAGCATACGCGCCTACCGCAAAGGATGGGAAATCTATGCACTCGCCAACTGCCATGTCACGCGACAGCCAATCGACGAAAGCTCACATGACCAGTACCAGAGCATCATCGACTACCATCACGGACTCCTCAGCCTCTATCGCAAACACCAGTCTGCCATGAGCGCCACATTCTGGAACGCAACATCATTCATCGACATCTTCAACAATTATCTTCGTCTTGCCATCACCGACAAAACCACCGGAGACTCCACTACCCACACACGCCGCCGCGCCTATGCCGACCTCATGAAACAATTCATCACCCGCAACAAAGAAGGTTCATCCGGCGAATGAGTACCATTCGAGTTTTCAGGGATATTCGGGAAATGTTAGGGTTTGGAAGAAAATAAACATAGCAAGATTGCGCCGGATTTTTGGCCGTAATCAAGGCGCTTGCGAAGGA
>CAZQSL010000055.1:0-22346 GCA_964595945.1 uncultured bacterium | reverse complement strand
CGGGGCACATTTCCATCGATCTCTTTCACGCTTCGAAAAACATACCATTCATCAATATCAGACGCGGAGTCTCGATCGCTGTCTGTGCGGCGGTGAGCGCGGGGCTGCTCGTGCTGGGCTATCTCTATGACAGGGATTCGGCGATGCTGGGCAATGCGTCGCTGGTACTCGGGATACCGTCGTGGTGCGTGTATACCGCGCTGCCGGTTGCGGAACTCATGATGCTCGCGCGATGTGTCCTCAATATTTTCGACATCGGCGCGCCACCGCGGGACGGTGAGTCATGATGACGGCAATCGTGATAGCAGTCGCGGTCGTGCTGCTGATATGCGGCACGCCGCTCTTTGCCGTGATGGCTCTGTTGACCGGCGCGCTGATTGTGATCGACGGATCGATACCGCTTTCGGTCGTGGTGCAGCAATTTCTGTCGGTAGCCGAGCGGAGCGAGCTTGTGGCGATACCGCTGTTTATCCTTGTGTCCGTGATGATGACGCGTGGACGCAGCGCGCGCGAGCTTGTGGGATTTCTCAAGGCTGTCGTGAGCCGGCTGCCGGGGGGACTGCCGCTGACGGTGATACTGGGCTGTATTGTGTTCGCGTCGATCGCCGGGCTGTCGCCGGCGGCGATCATCGCTATCGGGACTATGATGTACCCGGGGCTCGTGAAGGCCGGGTATCCGGAAAAATTCGCACTCGGACTTGTCACTTCCGCCGGCGGGCTGGGCATACTCGTGCCGCCGAGCATCGTCGTGCTGGTCTTTGGCATCGTGGGCGAGGTGAATATCGAATCTCTGTTTATCGCGGCCGTCGTGCCGGTTGTCATCATAGTGTCGGCGTTTGCCGCCTACTGCATAGCGAAGTGGAAAAGAGGCGACGCGGAGCATATACCGGGTGAGACATGGCGGACATTCAGATCGGGATTCTGGGCGATCATGCTGCCGGTCGTCGTGGGCGGAGGGATATTTTCGGGACGGCTCAACATCATACAGGCCGCGGCCTGCGCCACCGTCTACACCTTTCTTATCGAATGTCTGATCTATCGCACCATAAAGCTGCGCGACATGAGCGGCATCATCCGTGAGGCCGGCTCGATGACCGGCATGCTGCTCATCATCATTGCCGTCACGATGAGCTTCAACTGGTTTCTCACCGTCAGGGGCATACCATACGAGATCACTGAGCATATCGTTTCGGTGTTTTCATCGCCCGTGACATTTCTGCTCGCGGTCAATGTGCTGCTGCTGTTTCTCGGATGTATGATGGACATATTGTCGGCGGTATTCATCACCGTGCCGCTGCTGCTGCCGGCGGCCATGCAGATGGGCATCAGCCCGGTGCACTTCGGCATCATCTTCATCATCAATTTCGAAATCGGATACCTCACCCCGCCCGTAGGCCTCAATCTGTTCACGGCGGGCGCGGTCTTCAAAAAGCCCGTCAACGAAGTAGCGCGCGCGGCGGCTCCGTTTCTGCTGATCCTCCTCGCAGTGCTCCTGGCCGTGACCTATGTGCCGCAACTTTCGCTGTGGCTGCCGCAAATTTTCGGCAAATTATAATATGAGTTGATTTACGGATTCCCTTTTATGATAGAATAGCCGGGCAGGCAGCAATTGGCATTGCCTGCGAAAGGCCTCATCACAGGGAGGACACACCCATGATCGCAGACAGATACAGGGATTACATGTACAACCTCATAGACAGGGTTGTCAGGGAAATCGGCCCGAGGGAATCATGCACCCCGAAAGAAAGAGAACTCGCCGACCTGCTCGCCGCAGAGTGGAAGCCTATCTGTGACAAGGTCGAAATGGAAGAATTCACCTGCGCGCCTACCGCATTCCTCGGATTTCTTCCGATCGCCGTAATCCTCTACATCGGCTCGGTAGCCACCTATTGGCTGCCATCCTATTTCCCCGTGCTGTCTTTCGTATTCGCCGCCGTGGGATTCAGCATGCTGGTATTCGAATTCGTCCGCTACAGGGAGATGCTCGATCCCTGGTTTCCGCAGCGGACCGGCCAAAACGTCTATGGAGTCATCAAACCCTCCGGTGAAGTCAAACGCCGATTCATCGTCTCGGGTCACACCGACTCGGCTTATGAATTCAACCTCTGGACATTTCTCAAAAACGCGGCCATCCCCGTCATGGTCATAGGCATCCTCGGCGTCATACTCCTCGTCGGCGCGTCACTCGCCAAGGCTATCGCCGTCTTCACCGGCGACCCCACGCTGCCCATATTCCGGACACTCGGCATCATCTGCGTCGCGATCTACCCCTTTGTCGGCACATTCCTTTTCTTTCACACCTACACCGCCGTCCCCGGCGCGATGGACGACATGGCAGGCGTCAGCATCGCCGCCGGACTCGGTCGCTACCTCAGCGAAGCCAGGAAAAACGGCGAATTTTTCCCCGAAAACACCGAAGTCGTCATCATGGGCATGGGCGCCGAAGAAGCCGGCCTCAGAGGCGCCAAACGCTATGTCCAGAAACACCTTGGCGAACTCAAGGCCATCCCCTCTCACGGCATTACCTTCGACGGCATCTATGATGAACAATTCCTCGTCGTCATGAAAAGCGAAGTCTGCACCGGCGCGAAACACGACAAAAAACTCGTCCGCGCCATCGTCGATACCGCCAAAAGCCATGGCTGGCCCATCAAGGTCGCAAGTGTGCCCATCGGCGCGTCCGACGCTTCCGCCTTTTCCCCCAAAGGCGTATCCTTCACCTGTGTCGCCTGCCAGGACGTCACGAAATTCGTACCCAACTACCACTCACGCTTCGACACCATGGAATACATTCGTCCCGAAGCCCTTGCCGTCAGCCTGCAGCTCGCCATCGACATGCTCCAGAAAATCGACAGGGGCGAAATCAGCTAATCGTAACCGTTCACGAAATACTCGCGGAGAACCTTTTTTGCAAAAAGGGGGTCTCCATGCTCTTGTCGTGAACGCTTACAGTAATCTATCCCCCATTCCCCGGCGGGCTTGATCAGGAAAGTCCCAAGCAGGAGTATACGTATAATTATTTGAATTTCCCTGCCGGAGAAACCTTTTTCGAGAAAAAGGTTTCTCCGCACCTCTTCCAAAAAGCTTTATATGCTTAACTTTTCTCCAAACTGCTGTCCTATCGCCCTATCGACGGCGATAGGGAATTTCTATTGATATTCAGTATATTACGTGGAAGATGGATAATTGTGTCTCCGCTTCCCGCCTTTCCGTTATTTACTTATTTATCGTCTCAGGCTAACATTTCACCTGTGCCGCACACGCTCTCGCGGCTGTTTCCAATGAGCATCTACCAAAAAGGATTCGTATGACCGACTGGCAAAAATATCATCACATATACACCGACGGCGCGTGCAGCGGCAACCCCGGCCCCGGCGGCTGGGCGGCAGTTATCGTCTCAGGCGGCAACATCTCCGAAATCGGCGGCGGCGAACGCCACACAACAAATAACCGCATGGAACTCACCGGCGTCATGCAGGGTCTCATCTCGCTCCACGGCCAGTCAGGCCCGGTCATCATCCACACTGACAGCACTTATGTCATGAACGGCGCATCGAAATGGATACACGGCTGGAAGCGCAACGGCTGGAAAAAAAAGGACGGCGGAGAAGTGCTCAACGCCGATCTGTGGCAATCACTCGCCGCGCAGCTCCACCCCGGTATCGACTGGCGGCTCGTCAAAGGCCACGCCGGCCACTATTTCAACGAACGCTGCGACTCCATCGCCGTGGCTTTTTCCACCGGCCAGATGCCCGATCTGACATCATGCCCCATCGCTTCGCTCGCCGATGCCGACCTCATAGCCCGCACCATCGCCGCCGATCTCGAAACACCCCACGCGTCGCGCGCCGCTAAGTCGGCACCGCCGAAAAAAACCGCCAACACTCCTATTTATTCCAAAAAAAAATACATCTATGTCCTCAGCGGCCAGGTTTACAGATTTGACGACTGGGACTCCTGCAAGGCATTCACCAGCGGCAAGCCCGGCTATCCCAAAGCCGTCCAGTCGCCCGAAGACGAGCGCGATTACCTGCGCAGATTCGGACTCTGAAGACCTGCTCTCCCCGCCACTTTTTCGCCAATATCGTGAAAGCATTGCCTGAATAAACGGATTAATATCACAATATATAATATGCGTAAGCAGCGACCGGAGACAGACGGCCAGTGACACTGACCCCAGCATCGAATAAATGGCTCATCGCAATAGCGCTTTGCCTCGCATGCCTCTGCGCGTGCGCAACGGATTCCCGCGCGGCCATCGCTGTCATACAGAAAACCGCCAACGGCTACGAAGCCACCTCCGGTCAGTTCCACGCATACATCAACCTGCGTACCGGCACCTACACCATCACCGGCGCAGGCGCGCGCCCATACATAACGGATGCCGCCATCGCATGGACCACCGCCCCGCCCGGCGCCGAGCCGCGTACCACATTTTCCACCGATCCCGCAAAACGGTATGCCCGCGTCGAGGCTTTCGCAGACCGCTCCGGCTTCGGCAAAAAACTCGTCACGCGCTCTGTCCACCCGGAATCCGGCGCGGATTTCATCACCTGGTTCAAATTCTACAACGACAAACCACTCGTAGTGATTATCCCTTCCATCGCCAACAAGACCAACACGCCTCTCGCCATCACTGCGTCCATCCCCCTCGCACCTTCGCCCTCTTTCCCCGCCACGTTTGCCCCCGGTAGCGAATTGTCCAGCGTCAGGATGCTCGAAACCAGCCTTTCGCCGGGAAATCCCGTGCGGCTCCTTTCGGCAACCTCTCCCCTGTCATCTTCCGGCAACGCCATTTTCCACGATCTCACGTCGCGTACCACCACCGTCATAGGATTCGTCACTGCCGTCAGGGGCAGCGGCTCCATCGCCGCCATCCCCCACGAAAACGCGCTCCAGTTGACCGCCGCCGCCGGGTATTCGCCTGCCGCCACCCTGCAGCCCGGCAAAGTTTTTTCGGGCGAACGCCTTTTCATCGGCCTTTCCGCCGAATCATCCCCGCATCCGTCACTCACGCGTTTCGCCGAAGCCATCACGGCCAACAATTCCCCTGCCACCCGCAACTCATCAGTCCCCGTCACCTGGGACCCGGCAGTCACGCCCTATGGCCTTTCCTTCACGGAAACCGACCTCGTCGAAAATTTCGAAAAGGCCACCCGGATGTTCCAGTCGTACGGCATGAGCATATTCCACATCGGCGAAGGCTGGCAGACCGCCGTCGGCGACTGGTCGCCGGACAGCAGGTTTCCGCGCGGATTCAAATGGCTCGGCGATGAAATCACGAGCGCCGGCATGGCGCCCGGCCTGTGGATCGCCCCATTTTGCGCCGACCCCGGCAGCGCCATCGCTATCGAGCACCCACTGTGGTTTTCCCGCCAGACCACCGCCACGCCCGGCATACCTCCCGGCTGGCTGCTCCTCGACACCACCCATCCCCAGGCCGCCGCATGGCTCGCCGGCATCATCAGGACCATCACCACCGACTGGGGAGCGCGCTACCTCAAGATCGACCATACCGCATGCGCGCGCCTTGCCACAAAGCATGCCGCCGAAGGCACTACCCCCACGGAGTCACTCCGCGCCGGGCTCGCCACCATACGCGACGCCGCAGCGCCCGGCACATTCATTTCTGCATCGGACATATCACCCGTCGAAGCCGCGGGACTCGTCGATGCAGTCACGACCGGCTCTGCCGTTGCCAATCCAGCTACTGCCGCCCAAAACATCGCCCGCAAATACTTCTATCCCTCCACTCTCGATCCCTCACCCCTGCCGCTGGCTGCGGACGAGGCCCGCGCCGCCGTTTCGCTCGCTGCTCTCTCAGGGTCAGTCGTCAATATCGGCGACGCCTTCACCAGCCTCGATCTCCAGCAGGTCACCATGATACGCTCGATCACGCCATCATACGCCCGGCCCGCCCGCCCCATTGACCTTTTCGACAGCGAAACCCCTTCCATCTGGCTGCTGCCGGTGAGCAAATCCGGATTCGCCTTTGACCTCGCCGGCATATTCGACTGGGACGGCGACGCACAGTCCCCCGCTCGCGAATTTCACATACCGCTCGCTTCCCTCGGTCTCGACGTCAATTCCGAGTATGTGGCTTTTGAATACTGGAGCCAGGAACTTGCCGGCGTCTATCGCGGCGAACTCAGCGTCGCACTGCCATCAAATGGCACAGCCATATACGCACTCCACAGACTCGCAGGCCGCCCCCTTTTCGCCGGACACAACCGCCACGTCACACTCGGCGCGACCGACATCAGCGACATCTCGTGGAGCGACGCATCGGCCACCCTTTCCGGCCGCATCCACGCCGATCCTTATTTCCACTACAAACTCCACTTCTACGTACCCGACGGATTCCGCCCCGAAAGCGCTCGCGTCGAAGGCCGTCCCGCCGCCATCACCACCGCCGGCAATCTCATGTCGGTAGAATTTTCACGCAACGAACCGGCCGATCTGACCTGGGTCATCAAGTTCGACCGGTAATACGCATCCACAGGAGCCGCAGCATGGATCAGCAAAACAGGACTTTCGCAGTTTTCTGGAAAATATTCTTCTCGCTGTGCCTGCTCGCGGCAGTCACCTGGTTCGTCGTCAGGACAAGCTCCGTGATAGGATGCTTCCTCACGGCAGGCGCACTGGCATTTATCCTCAACCCCGCAGTCGAAGCACTCACCCGCAAACGCGTCCCGCGCGGCCTCGCCATCATGCTCCTGTTTGTCGCATTCTTCGGACTCATCGCAATCGGCGTGATATTCCTCGGCCCGATCCTCTACCGCGAAGTGACTTCATTTCTCGGCGATGTGCCGGAATACACGAAAAAACTCCGCGCCCTGTGGGGCGACTTCAACGGATTTCTCATAAAATCGAACGTGCCATTCGACCTCAGCAAACTGCCGGATACCTTCTCTCAACAGGCGGGCAGCATCTCCGGCAAGGCCGGCAAATCCTTTTTCAACGGCCTTTCCGGATTTTTCAGCGCCATGTCCAATCTGATCCTCATCCCGATCCTCATGTACTACTTTCTCAAGGACGCCACAGGCGTAAGGCGCGCCTTTCTCACACTCGTCCCGCGCGAACACCGCAGCGAAGCCGATACCGTGATCGGGAAAATCTCCACATCGCTAAGTGATTTCGTGCGCGGCCAGCTCAAGCTCTGCCTCGCGATGTTTCTGCTCACCTGGCTCACCATGCAATTCATCGTACAGCTGCCCAATGCCCTGGTATTCGGCCTGATCGCCGGAGTGACGGAATTCATACCGTATCTCGGCCCGATACTCGCGCTGATCGGCCCGCTGTTCTTTGCCATGACCATTTCGTGGACAAAGGTCATCGTAGTACTGATCACATTCGTGATACTGCAACTCATCGAGGGCAACCTGCTCGCGCCGAAGATCATCGGCAACGATGTCGACATCCACCCGGCAGTACTGATGTTCGCGCTCATGGCCGGCGGCCAGGTCGGCGGCATTGCCGGCATGATCGTCGCGATACCGGTAGCCGTCATAGTCAAAACCCTATTTACGCATTTCTATCTCGACAGGATGGAAAACCGGTAAGCGCCGTCCTCACACGAAACTCTCGACATCGAACAGCAGGGTGTATTCGAGAAATCGCTCATATTCGCGGACAAAGGCGACAAAGAACTTGTCGACAAGCTCGATATCACCGCTGCGGGCGGCGTTTTCGATATTGACGGCCTGTTCGCGCAGTGGTTCGGCGGCGATGATGGCGGCCGTGCCGGAAATTTTGTGCGCGAAGAGCCGCGCGGTCGAAAAATCGTTCGCCGGGATGCTTTTCTGGAGACTGGACACCAGCTCGGGAAGTCGCTCGCGGACGCGGGCGATGAATTTGTTGGCAGTGGCGGCATTGTTGTCATAGAGCTGGAGCAGGCTTTTGTGATTGATGGGCTGGGGGAGTTCCTTTTGAGGTTTGAGGGGGACTGCGCGCAGATTTTCGGGGATATATTTTATCAGGACTTTTTCGAGGTTGCGCGAAGAGATGGGCTTGGTGAGATAGTCGTCCATGCCGCAGGAGAGACCTTTTTCGCGCTCTTCGACGAGCGCGTGGGCAGTGAGGGCTACGATGGGGACGCGGCTGCCGTCGTTGCGTTCCGCTTCGAGCGCGCGGATCGCGCGGGTCGCTTCGTAGCCGTCCATCAGCGGCATCTGGCAATCCATGAGTATCAGATCGTACTTGCCGAATTTCGCGATCTCCACGGCGTCGAGCCCGTTTTCGACAATGATGCAGAGATATCCCTTTTCGCGCAGGATTTCCGATGTGACCATCTGGTTGATTTCGTTGTCTTCGGCGAGCAGGATGAGGCCTTTGCCGATATCGGGGTCGAGGTAGGCTTCGGGAGCGGACTGCTTCACGATTTCGCTGACCGGCGGATAGGTGCACTCGTGTTTGAGCAGCAGTGTGATCTGCTCGTCGAGCACCTTCATGGGGACGGGTTTCGTGAGGACTGCGGCTACCTGCAGGTCGGGTTCGTTGCGGATGGATTCGAAGTCGGTGGTATGTGAGAGCAGTATTATGCCGGTGTTGGAGAAATTGGAGATCGAGTTGAGTATGCGCGCCATTTTCACGCCGTCGATTTTGGGCGCCTGACTGTCGAGGATGAGTATATCGACAGGGGCTTTGGCTTCGGTTGACTGATTCATGATGTTGAGCGCGGTGAAGCCGTCGGTGACGGAATTGGTCTTCATGCCGAGGTGTTGCAGGCGTGTGGCGAGCATGTTGCGGTAGGAGTCGTTGCCGTCGACGATGAGGACGTTGGCGCCTCTGAACATCGTGTAGTCGATGGTGGTCTGGGGTTTGACCGTATTGTCCGGGGGTAGTGGTATCTGGAACCAGAAGGTGCTGCCTTTGCCGACTTCGCTGTCGAGACCGAATTTGCCTTCCATCATGGTGATGAGGCGCTGGCAGATGGCGAGGCCGAGGCCGGTGCCGCCGTATTTGCGGGTAGTCGATGCGTCGACCTGCGAGAAGGGGTTGAAAAGGCGGTCGAAGCGGTCGCGTGGTATGCCGATGCCGGTGTCCGTGATGGACATGGTGATGGACTGGTCGGGGTTGTCTGCGTCGGTCGGGTAGCAGTCGATGCGGATTTCGCCGCGGTCGGTGAATTTGAGTGCGTTGGCGGTGAAATTCATGATGAGCTGGCGCAGGCGGGAGGGATCGCCGATGACGTGCGGGGGTACGCGGTGGTCGATGTTGATGATGAGTTCGAGCCCTTTGTTGTGGGCTTCGAATGAAAATGTCTCGCCGACGGCCTCGATGAGTTCGTGGAGGTGGAAGGAGGTTTTTTCGAGTTCGATCTTACCCTCTTCGATCTTGGAAAGGTCGAGGATATCGTTGATGAGAGCGAGGAGGATGCTGCCTGAGCGGCGAATGGTATCGACATATTTTTTCTGGCGGTCGTTGAGAGGAGTCGAGAGGAGGAGTTCGCTGACGCCGAGCACTCCGTTGAGAGGGGTGCGGATTTCGTGGGACATGTTGGCGAGGAATTCGCTTTTTGCCTTGTTTGCCTTGTCGGCTGCGAGGAGGGCGTCGCGGATCGTGCTTTCGAGTTTTTTTCGTTCGGTGATGTCGCGGATGATCGACTGTACTTCGGTCAGATCGCCGGAGTTGGAGAGGATGGGGTTGTCAGTTTTTTCGTACCATCGCTGGTTGCCGTCCGGATCGTCGATGGAAAATTCGCTTGTGAAGATACGGGGAGCGGAGAGGAATTCGCTGATCTGGGCGCGGAGAGTTTCGCGGGCGTTTTCGGGCAGCAGAGACAGGAGGGGCATATCGGTGACTTCTTCGGCGTCGGGGGCGAAGGTATTGAGGAATATGTGATTGCTGTAAGTGATGGTGGTGTCTGGCTGCCAGCGGCAGACGGCTTCGACCTGCGACTCGACGATAGCGCGGTATTTTTCTTCGCTTTTGTGGAGTTCGTCCATATAGCGTCGGCGTTCGTTGATCTCGTTTTTGAGGTCTTCGTTGACTTTTTCGAGATACTCTTCGGTGCGTTTTCGTTTGGCGGCCTCTTCGATGGCCTGGTCGCGCATGAGGCGGTATTCGGACACGCGGTGTGTGAGATCGGTGACGTCCTGCACGGCAAAGAGTATGAAGTAGCTGTCATTGTCGGGCCGTTTGATGGAAATGGCCGTCGAGTGCTGCACTCGAAACTGTCCGTTGGCGAGCGGGCTGGGGAAGATGTGTTTGTGCAGTTGTGACGAAAACACGGCCGGAGGCCCGCCCGAAAACATCGTCTCGATGCGGCTCGCGTACTTGGGTGTGCCGATATGGGGGAAGTGCGTGCGGATATCCGTGTCTATTATGTCTTTTCGAGAGATGCCGGTCCATTCTTCGAGACAGTTGTTCCAGAAAAGCACGGTCCATCGCGCATCCATGACACAGCCGCCGATGGGCATGAAGTCAAGATATCCGAATCTGTCCAGAATCCAGTTGGCCGGCAACGATCAGTCTCCAAGCTCTTTTATGAGAGAATCGATGGTCTTCATCAGTTTTTCGAATGAGTTTATTTCGAAAATCAGGAAAATACGGCCTTCGATTTTCAGCTTCTGGACCGAGAATCGCGCCTGGGCGAGGAGTACCACCTGTTGTTCGTCATTTGTTTCGGCTTTCAGGAAAGTATCGTTGGTTTCTTCGGAATATGTGGGTATGTTGTAGTCGAGATGGACATTGAGGATATTGCTGAAACTGCCCATGACGCCATTGAGGATGATATTGCCGACCTCCGTGAGGGTACCGGTGCGCACTGCGTCGAGATCGGGGATGGAAATGTCTTCTCCGGCAAGGATGGAGACAAGATGAGACGCATCCTCAGTGGGGAAAATCAGTACGCTCGTGCCCGCGAAATCGCCCTTGAAGTCAAGTTTTACCGTAGCGAGATAATCCTTCGTCATCTTGTCGAGGTCATGTTTCGACTCATCGGTAGAAATGAGCATAAGCACGGGGATATCGAGCTCGATGTGCGACTCGATCATCTGATTGAGCACATTGGCGGCCCGCCCCATCCCGATCGTGAGCAGCTCCTTGAACGCCTCTAAATGACTGCTTGTATATTCCATTGGAAAAGCCTCTGTCATCATAGTATTTTCTTGAGCATTTCTTCGGCCGCACGCATGGAAATGGGCTTGTTGATAAACCCGGCGGCGCCTGCCGCGATGCACATATCCTGCGTGGTCTGCTGTATATCGGCAGTGCATACCACGACAGGCATTGTCAGTCCGCGATTCTTCAGTTCTTCGAGTACCGTAAGTCCGGGCATAACAGGCATGAGGAGATCGAGAATTATCGCATCAGGCGCCTCGGCAGCAGCCTTTTCAAGCCCATCAATGCCTGTCTCGGACTCGATTACATCATGTCCTATTTCCCTCAGGACTCTCCCTGTCATTTTTCTCGTCAGGAAAGAGTCGTCTATGATGAGTATCTTTGCCATCGTTGCACTCCAGTCGCTCTTGGCGTTCGCTTATGTCAATCATTCCATTCCATATATAACAGAAAACCGCGCAATATGGTTCAAACAAATAGCTTTTACCCATTTTCATATATTCTAACCCCTGCGAGACAGGATTTCTTCACTTTCGCCAACTTTGCTTCCCGTGAAACAATATGCCGGGCAGCAGGGTTTCCACAAAATAATCGGATAAGGGCTTGTCACAAAATAACCATAGTATCTTGCTTGTCTTTATTTTCCGTTTTCCGTGTTGCCTGCTCAGTTACATACCTTCAGGTATGCTCCTTCGCAAGCGCCTTGATTACGGCCAAAAATCCGGCGCAATCCTGCTATGTTTATTTTCTTCCAAACCCCAATCCGTAGCACAGCCGGGAAAATATGTCCGTCCCGGGACACGCCTGCCGAACGAATGGGCCGGGATCAGCGGCAAACCATCAAAAGGGCAAAAAAATGTGCAAATACTGACATCTTGCGGTACAATTTCAGGGAATTATCTGAAGATATGGCACCAGTGACGGAAAAGCTTGAAAAAAGTCATAAGCACAAGATATCTGCTATAAACAGGAGAATTATCGAGAAATAGCGAGTCAATACGGCCACATGGCCGAAAAAAAACGTAAAAATAACAAGAATAATAATACTGAGGGTAGTATAACTTAAACACTGGGTCATTATGTCTTTTAGACGGCGGCAATAGCGTGAGAGGAGGTGAAATCTCTGGAAGCATTGACGTCAAAAGTAAAGACTTTCACAGGAGTCATCAGGACAGGGGACTATAGAAAAAGGAAACGTGGACACTTTTTCAAACAGTACCCAAAAAGCGATGAATCCTGCCAAACATCAGGATTTCCAGGGAGGAATGTAATGAAGAAACTTTTCGCAGCAGTAGCATTCGGACTCGTCCTCGGAGTATCACAGGCAGCAACCTCGGCGACATTCGTCGATGTGCCCGAGCACCACTGGGCGGCAGACGCCATCCAGAGACTGGGCGACGCAGGCCTCGTCGAAGGATACAAGGACGGCACGTACAAGGGCGACCGCCCCATGACAAGATACGAATACGCAATGGTGGTAGACCGCCTCGTGCAGATGCTCAACAAAGTGTACTGCACACAGGAAGAATGCAAAGTCGTACCCCCGGCAGTACCCACAGCCCCCGGCATCACCCCGGCAGTACCGGGCGCGGCTGGCGTATCCATCGACCCCAAAGAATTTGAGGAAATGAAAACCATCGTCAAGAAACTCGCGGCGGAATTCCGCGACGAACTCGCCGCCCTCAAAGTGAAAGTCGATGAAAACAGCTCCAGAATCACCAAACTCGAAGACGATGTCAAAAACTCGCGCATCAGCAACATCAAAGTCTCCGGCTCGATCCGCCAGCGCGTCGACATGCTCGACTCCGACGCCACCGACGCCGCGGCAGCAAACCAGATCGAACACATGTACGGCTATGCCAAAAATCCGCTCAACGCCCTCAAATTCGACACCGGCTACGAAATGTACGCCTCACTCGCTTTCACGGGCAAAGCCGGCGACAACGTCGACTTCTACCTCGGCCTCGACAAAAGCATCCGCACCAGCCCCATGGGCTATGACTCGGGCAACGACGAAAACGGCGAACTCGTCATCAACGGCGCATACGCCGACCTCGACTTCACACAGTCAGTGAAAGAACTCGATGTCTTCAAATTCAGAATGGGCTATCAGGGCGGCTCATACGGTCCCTACGGCCTCACATCCGACCTCGCCGGCATCACCTCGATCCCCGCACTCAAAGTCGACATCGCCAAGGATATCCTCACACTCTCCGCCATCGCCGGTGCTAGTAACATCGACGGCGACTGCGACACCTTCGCCGACGGCACACAGCAGTGCCCCATCGGCATGGGCTCCTCTGACAAAGATCTCTACGCCGCCGGCCGCGCCGGTCTCGATCTCTCATTCGCCCAGGTCGGCTACAACACTCTCATCAGCGGCATCGGCGAAGAAAAGGCATGGGGCGCTGACATCACCATCCCGCTCCTCACAAAATCCCCCTTCCTCAAAGAAGCCCGCGCAGAATATCTCAACGTCACGGACCGTGACACCAACGCCGCTATCGCAGCCAACCTCAAGTCCGAAAGCTTCATCGTCGGCCTCGATGTCTACAAAACCGAAAAATCAGGTCTCACCGTCTCCTACGCAGACCTGCCGGCAGCCGTCTCCCTCAGCAGCCTCGACACCAACCCCTTCACCGAATCCGACTCCACTTGCGGTCTCGGCCTCGATGTCAGCCCCACGAACTGCTATTCGTTCGATAACGACAAGACACTCTTCCCCGCGGGCTTCGAAGGCGTTGCCGTACAGGCCAGATACACCGTCCTCGGCGATGTCGAGCTCGGCGCGAAAGCCCTCCTCGGCAACTACGCTGGCGGCACCCTCGACGGACAGAACTACACCGGTTACGGCGCTCTCTCTGTCGCAAAGCCCATCAACGACAAGTCCAAAGTCAGATTCGAATACATGCAGCAGGGCAAAGACCCGATCCTCCTCAACAGAGTCCGCGGCGAACTGCTCATCAACTTCTGATCTCAGACACATCACTATTTCAGACACACAAAAACCCCGGCCAGCGCCGGGGTTTTTTTTACCCCGCGTACTGCGTGGATCATAACGATCCGCTTTCATCCCGGATCCGTCAATAGAAAGTGCGCTATTGTCGAATCCGGCAGTCGCGATAAGGGCGAACTGCTGTGTTGCCGGTGCATTTTTTTGTTTGCGTATGACGTGCTCACTGCAAAAATGCCCCTTGCGCCTTGCATTTCATCCCTTCTTGTGACAGCAATCCCGAATTCTAATGACGAATTCGGGTTCATACGTAAAAACACGGCGGGGCCTCCGTACACCGCCGCAATCTTGCCATTATCCTGAACGCAACTTGACGTAACCCCCGAATTCTATTGCAGCATTCAGGATATACTGAATATCAATAGAAATTCCCTACCACAATTTATCGAAGAGACCCGATAGAGCAGCCTTGTATCAGGCAGGGATAAACCCAGCCCCTTCGAAAAACAGCCATAATCTATCCGTGAAATCCGTGTCAAAAAGTCTTTTATTGTTTTCGGATGGTACACCAGATCATCCCGGCAAACCATAACCATAACATAGGGAAATTCAATTGATATTTCGTATAAATAGGCTCACTGCGTGTTTCCCGGAATAGTTGCGAATTGAACGAAATCCCGCTATAAGCAATGATATTGTCACAAACATGCAACCTTCTGGAGGACGGCAATGTACGAAATATTCCGCGAAACAGACTTCTCGAGCGCACACAGACTGCGCGGCTACGAGGGCAAATGCGAATCGCTCCACGGACATAACTGGCGCGTACGCGCATTCGTCCGGGCCGATATCCTTGATCACCTCGGCATGGTCATCGACTTCAAGGAAATCGGCAAAGCACTCAAAACCGTCGCCGAAAGACTCGACCACACCGATCTCAACACCATACCGCCTTTCGACACCATCAATCCCTCGGCAGAAAACATCTCCCGCTACTTTTTTGACGAACTCGGCAAACTGCTCGACGACGAACGCGTCCGCGTCACCCGCGTCATGGTGTGGGAGTCGGACAAATCCTGCGCAATCTACAGCGAATGACATTCCACCCCCACATGTTGACTCCCCAAGCCAACCCATGATAAAGTCACGTCCACCGCACACTGCCGCCGCAGTGTGTCAAGGGAGCATTGTATGTATAAAAACAACCCCGGCAACCGACTTGCCTCACCTGCCATCGGCAACACGGCAATCATCGCCGCGATGACAATACTACTGATCGTCCTCACCACCCGCCCCGCCGCCGCACTCTTCAAAAAAGACACCATAATGGTGCCCATGAGAGACGGAGTCCGTCTCGCCACCGATGTGCTGACTGTCGACAAAGACGCAAAACGCCCCGTCATCCTCGTCCGTACCCCCTACGGCAAGGACATGGTAGCCAATCTGCTCGCCACCCAGGTGATGGGCAAAAAATACGTCCTCGTCGTGCAGGACACCCGAGGCATGTTCGCCTCCGAAGGCACATCCAGATCATTCCTCGATGACTCGGCAGACGGCTACGACACAGTCGAATGGGCAGCTTCACAGCCATGGAGCAACGGCGATGTCGGCACCGTCGGCATATCGGCCCTCGGCCTGACACAATATGCCATGGCCTCACAGCCCTCGCCGCATCTCAAGTCACAATTCGTCATGGCCGCCGCCGGCAGCCTCTATCACGACGTCGCGTTTCAGGGCGGCGGATTCCAGCGCTCTCTCGTCGTCAAGTGGCTATCCGTCAGCGGCTTTCCACTCGAAACCATCGAACTCCTCCTCAATACAAACACCTACGGCGAAATGTGGAGCCCCGTCAACCTCTATGCCCATCTCTCGAAAGTCAAGGTGCCCGTCTTCCACATGGCAGGCTGGTACGACATATTTCTCATGGGCAACATCAATGCCTACGACGCCCTCCAGCGCTTCGGCGGCCCAGGCGCGAAAGGACGGCAAAAACTCCTCATCGGCCCCTGGACCCACGTCGGATGGGGCGCGCTCGCAGGCACAAAACAGGGCTCTCTCACATATCCGGCCAACTCCGGCCTCGACGTCATCAAAAAAGCCCTCGGCTGGTTCGACGAAACCCTCAAGGGCCAAAACCGCAAAATCATGTCCGGAGCCAACGTAAAATACTACGTCATGGGCGATCCCGAAGACCCGCAGGCGCCCGGCAACGAGTGGCGCGAATCATCCATGTGGCCACCAGCGGCAAAAAGCGTCAACTGGTACTTCTCCACCGGCGGCGTGATGTCCACCGTCAAACCTCCAGCCGGCGCGCCGCCACTCGATTTCTCCGCCGATCCCGCCAATCCCGTGCAGACCATCGGCGGCGCCAACCTCTTTTCGCGCTCAGGCCCCCATGACCAGCGCGAAATCGAAAAACGCGGTGACGTCCTCGTATTCACCACCGCCGCCATGCGCGAACCCCTCAACATCACAGGCCCGCTCAAGGCCGAGCTCTATGTCTCCACCGACTCGCCTGACACCGACGTGAACGTCAGGATCACCGATGTCTATCCCGATGGCCGCTCGATGCTCATCGCGGACGGCCTCGTGAGACTCTCACGCATGAAATCCCCCGAAAAACCAGGCGAAAAAATCATACCGGGCAAAGTCTATAAAGTTACGGTCGACGTGACTGCCACATCACTCATATTCAATCGTGGGCACAGGATACGCGCCATCGTCTCGGGCAGCAATTTCCCCCGCTACGATGTCAATCAAAACAATGGCCAGTTCCTGAGTTTCGAAATCGGCGACCTGCGCAAGGCGGCAGACGGCAAAACCGTTTCGGAATTTGTAGACAAGGCAGTCGCCGCCTCCGCTGCTCGTACGGCTCACACCAGACTATATGTCGACAGCAGATACCCGTCGCATTTTATATTGCCGGAGGCCGCGCTTTAGGCGGCGGGTTCTCCGCAAGATGATATTGTGCTTTGCCTTTTGTCATTCTGAGCGAAGCGAAGAATCTTGTCTTTTATGGAATCAAACCACTGATACGATTTTATGTTATACTGAATATCAATAGAAATACCTACCGCTGAGGATAGCACAATGTAACAGTAACTTGGAGAAAAAGTTAAGTATATAAAGCTTTTTGGAAGAGGTGCGGAGAAACCTTTTTCTCGAAAAAGGTTTCTCCGGTAGGTCAATTTAAATAATTTATTATTTCAATGAACGCGAATTGGTATAAGAGGCAACGCCATTTCTGGATTCGCAAAAGCAAAACAAATCAAATCGCAGCATTTTAAAATACCATTCCGGATATGTAAAATAGAGCAAAACCGGAAATGATGTATGCCGCCATGACGACGGCCAGGCTGGCGCGGGAGAGTCTTTTCGCGCGTCTGGCGAGGCATCCGCGCATGGTGCTGAGTTCGATTGCGAGGACAATGAGGAGAGGGATTATTGGGGAAAAGGGGAAAAACGGAGTGATGATGAGCATAAGCCGCGTGACACTGCATCTGAAGCTGTAGTCGAGCATAGCCGAGGGAGTGATGCCGGTTGCGAGGCTCATGAGCAGAGAGGTGATTGCGGAAAAGCTTAATGAGAAGGCGGCGACAGTGGTGAAAGTGGGGATTGCGCCGGTTTTGAGCAGAGAGCCGAGTGGGCCTGCGATTTCGAGGAAGCGGGCGGTGGCGGGATCATATCTGGATATCAGCGCGGTGATGCAGAATGCGACCGTAGAAACGCCAAGCAGGAAAGCCGGAATCCCGAAATACAGAAATCCCCTGAATTGGCCGGCCTCTTCTTCAAAAAGAAAATCCGGTTCAAACAGTCCCTTGCGGTATCCTTCGGCTCCTTCCCAGAGGAGAAGGCAGATGGCGGTGAGAGCGAGGATAAGGACGAAGAAGGTGCCGGGGAAGATAAATGTGAGTGGGGCTTTGCGGAATTTTTCGGTGTTGAGTACGAGAGACGCGTCAATCTCGAAGCGTAATTTGGGGGCTCTGTCGATGGTGGTAAGGCCGGAGTGGAGCATTTTGCCATCGATGCCGGAATAGTCGGAAAAAGAGTCGAGGAAGACGGCGCGGACTTCGGGCATGGCGGCGAGCAGTGAGTATGCTTTTGATGTGAGAAAGACCTGGTTTTGTTCGGAGCCGTAGATGCCGATGGGGTGGCTTGAGTCAGGGTCTCCGGTGGCGAAGAGAGAGGGGATGATGATTTTGCGTTTGTCGGGCATTGTTTTGATTTCAGAAATAATGTGGTCGATTTTTCGGGGGTTGAGAGTGAATGCGTCGAGGCAGAGGGAGACTGCGCGGAAGTCGCCTTGGGGGAATGTGTGTGTGTCGTTGCAGCCGTGGGTGATGAAGAAAGGGCGTGCGGGGTCGAGGGAGTCGATGGCTGCCTGCATTTCCCGGGCGATGCGGGTAGCTTTTCTGTAGGAGGCGGCCTGTGGGATGGTGAGGCCCCAGGCGGTGATGGAGGGGTGATTTTTGTAGGTGTCGATGGTCTTTGTGATGAGTTGTGACGCGGACTGGGGGGAGAGGGTGGTGCTGTTGTCGAATGGGATTGAGATGTCCATGATGACTGGTATGCCCGTGCGGTCGCAGTAGTTGAGGATTTCGTGGTGGACTGGGGTGGTGAAGCGAAAGATGGATGCGCCGGTATTTATGGCGAGGCGGTAGTCTTTTTCGAAGCGGCCCGGCTCGAAGACGGGGCCGAATTGGGGTGATTGCTGTTGCCATACGAGGCCTTTGATCTGTGGGGATGAGGCGGCGGACTTGTCGAAGAAGTAGTTGTAGCGGCGTGCTGTGGCGGCGTTGCGTATGCCGAAGCTCATGGTTTTGCCATCGACTGTGCCGTTGCCGGTGATGGCGATGATGTAGAGGTCGTAGATGGCGGGGTGTGAGGGGGTCCAGACGACGGGGTTGGAGATTTCGCCTTCCCAGGTGAAGGTTGTAAGGCCGCCTTTTCGGGATGTGTGAAATTTTGTGAATGAGACTTCGCTGGATACGCCGCGTTGTTTGATGCGGCCGAATATGGCGACTGCTCCGGGCGCCATTTCGACGCCGGCATCGATGCGGACGGATGCTGTCGCGCTGGTGACGGTGGTGGTGGTGATGTCGATTTTGCCGAATTGGGTCGTGTTGCGTTTTTCGAAGAAGACTTCGCGAATAATGCCTCTGAATTGTTGCTGGTGGCCGGAGTAAGGGGGTTGTGGGAGCGGTTTGGTTTTGAGGAAACGGATTTCGAGGGTGTTTTTGCCGGGTTTGAGGAGTTTGGAGACTTCGAGTTCGAGGGGCAGGAGATATGAGGAGTTGCGTCCGGCGAGGGAGTTGTTGATGAGGATGTCAGCATTGCCGCCGAGTCCGGTGAAGACGGCCCAGGAGTCGCCGGGGAGCCAGTTTTCGGGGAGGTCGAAGACAAGGCGGTAGGTGGCGGGGCCGGAGTAGGATTCGAGGCCCGGGATGTTGTTGAGCGAGTGGGGGACGTTGACTTCGTGCCATTTTCTGTCGCGGGAGGTTTTGAGTTGCCAGATGCCATTGAACATGAGGGTCTGGCGGTAGGGGTTTTGGCGGGTTTCGACGGGTTCGTAAAACTGGGGGGCCTGGGAGTAGGCGGGCTTGTGTGTGGCAAGTAGCGAAATCCCGATATACAGGATGGGCGGGATGGCTATCAGCAGAATGAGTAGTATGTAAGGCCGTATTTTTCGCATTTCGTACTCTCCGACAGGGATAGAGTATATAAAAAAACACTTTGGATGTATAGTTAACAGTGACTGATTTGTATTAGAATCATAAATAAAACAGAGTTGGCAGAATATGGGAGATGCGCCGCTGGCTGCCGTGATGCGATGAAGGCGCCACAGTGGCGGCATATACTTTGTGTGGAGAAAAAGATGGAAGGAAAAAAGATGAAGAAGTGGCTTGGAGTTTGTTTCGGGGCACTGCTCTGTGTGAGCGGCGTGTCTGGACGGGCTTGTGCCGCCGGGGATATTTTTGACGGCAAGATGCAGTGGGTGAATTCCCTTGAGGCAAGTGTTTCGGTGAAACATGACACGTTGACACACAAGTTGATCGGGCTGGACATCGGAAGTGAGTCTGTCAAAAATTCGACCATGGACAGCGAAACCAGAATCCTGCAAGTCGGGCAATCGCATGGGAGTTTCCTGCGAACGGTATCGGCCTCGACCGATGCGAGCGCGGCGAGGGTCAATGCGAGCGGTGTGGTAGATGCTGCGGCAAGTGGCGTCGTTTTGTCCGACGAAACGGAGTTTCGCTACAGATTTCCCCTGCATCTCGACGCCATAAAGCTGAAGTATATGTACTTCGGATATGCGGACAGGGACGTCAAGGGAAAAGTTGTTTATGATGATTACTCGGTCAACACCAATATTGATGGAAACAGATACGGGATCGGATTTCAGTTCCAGCCGGTGAAAGACACGGCAGTGCAGCTCGGCTACACCCGGAGCATGATGGAACTGCAGTCCATCATCATGTATCCCGAGCACAAAGCGCAGCGGTTGTCAGTCTCGGCATTTCCTCTCAAGACGCACAAGACCGGCTGGTCGGCGACGGTCGAGCGCATCACCGGCGAGGCGGTGAAGACCAATTTTCATCTCAATACCACAGTATCCCGCAAACTCTACAAGGGGCTGTCGCTCAATGCGGAGCTCGGGCTCTATACCAATGGCACGCCTAGCGACGAAGGGGTCTTTTCGGAGATGGGCACACGCCTCGTCTGGCAGTACAAAGATGCCTACGAACGGAAAAAAGTGCGGCGCTTCTTCGAAGAATCGTATTCCTACGCCGGCATTTCGCTCGACTACACAGTGACGTTCTGACCCGTCGCGACATGCCGCCGGCGTGGTATAACTGCATGACAAAAACATCAAAATTCGGGGCATATCCATGGGAAGTGATGACGACAGGGTTTTCCTGAAAGAAGAGGACGGCAACGAAAAGCACCTCAGCAAGCTGATCGGCCTCCCGGTTGTAAGCATCGAAAACGGGGCGGAAACCGGCACTACGGGAGGACTGCTGATCGACCTCGAACACAAGCGCGCCGCAGGTCTGATAGTAGTGCCCAAAAAGACCAGGGACACGGACGGCACGGCCGAAGTACTCGTGCTGCCATTTGCCTGCATACGGAGTTTCGGCAGCTTTGCCATCACGGTCGAAAGCCGCGATGCGATGTTCGACGTGACTCGCGAAACTTACTATCTCGACCTTTTCAAAAAAGGCGGATTCTCTCCCGGCAGCAAAGTCACCAACGAAGATTCCGACGAAATCATCGGTTTCGTCAAAGACATAATCCTCGGAGCAGAGGACGGCGCCCTCATCAGCGTCCTGATCGTCAACGACGCCAGGATGCGCTCCGCATACACGGCGATGATCCCCTTCTCCAGAGTGAAAAATTACGACGGCGGCGTACTCCGCCTCGAAGCAGGTTTTATCCCCGGCTACCGCAAGGAAACACTCGACGGATACTCTCCCACACTTTATGTGCCTCTCGTCTCTCACGAATCCGACTGGGAATCCATCATCTCCGAACGTGTCTCCTCCGAATCCAGCAAAATCTATCACCAGCTCCGCGATATGCTTGTCGCCGACCACCGCCAGTTTTTTCTCCAAAACGAAAAAAACAGACTCCTTCAGGAACTCTCCACCCAGCTCACGGGTGAAATAAACCACATCGTCGAAAAAGGCATCCGTACTGCAACCGATCAAAACGAACAGATCGTCGACGACAAAACTTCCGGCCTCGCAAGTGTCACCCTCCTCACGACCGAACTCCAGCGCGTCACCCGCGACATCGAGTCACTGCATGCCGCCATCGAGACATCACGCGCAGAAAGCCAGTCCGCCGCCGCCGCGATTGCCGCCGTTTCCTCAGAATTCGAATCCCTTAAAACCGGCATAGATATCCTTGTCGCAGAATCTTTCGACAAAGAAAAATCCGCACTCACCAATGCGCTCGCCGACACCGCCGGACAACTGATCGACAAAATGCAGTCCGTCACAAAAAAACTCGATGACCAGTTCGACACCCGCATGATGACTGTCACATCGAAAGTCGACGAATTCGAGCGGTCACTCACCCACTCTTTTGACTCTCTCCAAAAAACCGTACCAGACAAGATAGAACTCATCACCAAAGGCCTCAAAGGCGAAATCGCCGCTAAAATAACAAGCCTCGAAGACGCGGCGTCAGCCCTCCGGGCCGAAATGCGGACAGCACAGACTACCGCCGCCGGACTCTCCGACAGACTTTCAGCCATCGAAACCGCCCCCCCTCCCGAAACTCCACCCGCCATCGACGAAGAAGCCCTCTCGGCAGCGATTGCAAA
>CAZQSL010000054.1:0-22678 GCA_964595945.1 uncultured bacterium | reverse complement strand
ATAGATGCTCTATTGTGCGCTATCGTCCTGTATGCGTCCGTGAACGGTTACAGATTGGTTATATCAATTTCGTGTTTCAGCATTTGTAAAAATGAGGTAATCAATTCAACAGGATATTCAGGAGGTTGCCCAGGAGTAATGAAATTATATTGAGTCCTATAGTGCATATCTGATTGTCTGTAATATTCTTCATTGTTAACATCAGTTCCAGATAGAATGCGCTCAGTAATATCACCAACAGACGGAACTCCATAGGGGATTGAAATACCCGAACCGAATAGAAAAGTGATATTTGAAGATTGTTGATTGGTATCCATTTTGTCTCCAGCAAGATGTCAGAATGCATCATTTACGATCACCAAGCCATTTCCCAATTTTGGTGGGAGTGTCAGCAGATGCTGTAGCCGGGATAAAAGTCGGGGAGCTCGGGATATTTGTTTTTGTAGAGGCGGCCGGATTTCGAGATATAGCGGACGCGGCGTACGGAGTAGATATCTTCGAGGGGGTTGCCGGCGACGAGGATGGCATCGGCGTGTTTGCCGGTTTCGACAGAGCCGATGGAGTCGCTGCGGCCGATGAGGCGTGCGGCGTCGATGGTGGCTGACTGTATGGCCTGCAGGGTGGTCATGCCGGCGGCGCGGTTGAGGCGGATGATTTCGTCGACGATTTCGCCGCAGTTGGTGGTGCATGCGCCAAGGTCGGTGCCTGCGCAGATGGGCGCGCCGGCGGCGATGAGTTTGCGGGTATTTTCGAGTGCGTAGGAGTAGTGAAGGCGATTGCCGCGCCAGGCGCCGAAGGTGGCGTATTCGCGGCCGTTTTTGCTCATGTCAGTCCAGTAGGAGGCGATACGGATGAGGAATTGGCGGGAAGGTTCTTCGAAGTAGTCGCGTGCGCGGTCGGAGGTATAAAATGCGAGGCGCTCCTCCATGCGCGCCATGTTGTCGGTGACGGTGAGAGTGGGGACAGTGACCTTGCCGGAAGCCTTGATGGCGGCGATTTCGTCGTCGGTGAGGACGCGGTCGTAGATGGCGTGTTCGAGCGAAGTGACGCCGACGCGAAGGAGTACGGGCAGGTCGGGAGTCCAGTAGTGGTGGACGGCGATGCGGTGGAGTCCGTTGTTGTGTGCGGCGTCGCAGATGGCCTGGAAGATTTCTTCGGAGATGACAGGCATGGGTGTGGGCGGGTCGGTGAGTCGGTTGTCCTGGCTCGTGTAGCCGACCTTCACGTGGTCGATGCCCTGGGTTTTGAGGTATCGGATGAATTTTTCGGCCTGTTCGGGGCGGTCAACATGGAGCTTGGGCTGGCCACTGACAGCGCTGAAGGGAAATGGTATGGGATTGATGAAATCGGGGTAGCCGCCGCGGCAGCTGAGGATGGGGCCGCAGGCGAGGATGTCTGGGCCGGGGACCTTACCGGCGGCGACTTTGCGGCGTACGCGGTTCATCACTTTTATGGGCGAAAGCATGTCGCACACCGCGATGAGGCCGCCGGAGAGCGCGGTGTAGAGATTGCGCTCCATCTGTTTGAGCATCCACGGCCAGATGCCGCCCTGTGTCGAAAGGAAGTGACTGAGGATATGAGCGTGGCAGTCGATGTAGCCTGGCATGAGGGTCAGGCCTTCGCCGTCTATGACATTGGCGCCGCTGGTGTGCGCGCCCGCGTCAATGTCGACGAAGTTTCCATTTTCTATCACCACATTGACCATGCCGCCGAGCACACCCTGCCTGACGTCAAGCACTCGTACGCCCTGGAGTACCGTTCGCGGGTTGGTGTCTGCGATTTGTGTGAGAAGATCCATTCGATCTTCGCCCCCTGATTGCGGGATTTCCCGTACTTCGCTACGAAAGTCAGGGATATCTTTAACTGATTATATGCCGCCCGTTGTGATTTTTTCAACCAAATGGTCAATTATCTGCAACGTAGTATTAAATTATATGATTTTCGCCGTAATTTAGGTTAATAAAGTTAAACTTGAGCTTTGGACTCTGACACATGGCGGGATGTTATGGCAGGAAACTTTTTTACCGGCCTTTTGTTTTGTTACTCGAATAGTTGAACGTGACGCTTTATAGTTAGAGAAAGGAATCGTACGGGAAGACAGGGCAGGCCTCTGTCACAGGAGACAATCAATATGGATGAACGCAAAACCACGGTACTCGCCATCGCCGGCAGCCCGCGAAGGGGCGGCAATTCGGAAACACTGCTCGATGAATTCATCAGGGGCGCGGAATCCGCTGGCGCAAGGGTCGAAAAAATCCGCGTCTGCGACATGGATATCGCGCCCTGCACCGGATGCGCCGGATGCACTAAGACCGGCGGCTGCGTGATCCGAGACGATATGCAGCAGATATATCCCAAACTGCTCGATGCCGACTGGGTAGTGTGCGCCACACCGATGTTTTTTATGAATATGCCCGCACGGATGAAGGCTTTTGTCGACCGCTGCCAGTGCCTGTGGTCAAAACGTTTTCTGCTCGAACAGCCCCTCAGGCCCGGCGACGACCGCATCCACCATGGCGGCGTGATAGCAGTCGGCGGCACCAAAGGGCCTTCGCTTTTCAACGGGCTCGATCAGCTCCTGAAATGCTGGTTTTCGATCATCGACATCGAGTTTGACCAGGAGCACTCCATCTACTACCGCTCAGTCGACCACCCCGGCGACGCGGCTGCTCACCCCACGGCGATGGCAGATGCCTATGGCTTCGGACTCACCACCGCCGCACCATCCGGAGTCACGTCATGAACTGCCCCGCACGAAACTTTTCCGCACCGCTCAGGTGTGATAAAATTGTACCGTCGTATCTCGACTAATACCGGCCTCGCCGTTTCCGCAGGAGAATAGCAATGTTTAAACCCGTTCAAATCGCCGACAATGTCTACTGGGTAGGCTATAGAGACTGGAACATCCGAAATTTTCACGGCTACAAGACAGAGCGCGGATCATCCTACAACGCATATCTGATCATCGACGAGAAAATCACTCTCATCGACACCGTAAAAGCCCCCTACGCGGGCAAGCTGCTCGAAAACATCGCGCAGATCATCGACCCCGCAAAGATCGACTATCTCATCTCCAATCATACCGAGCCCGACCACAGCGGCTCCATCCCTGCCGTGCTCGCCGCCGCGCCCAACGCCACGCTCGTCGCTGTCAAAAAAGGACTCGAAGGCCTCGAAAAATATTACGGCGGCGGCTGGCGGTCGATCGAAGTCAAGACCGGCGATACTCTCGATATCGGCAGACTCAAACTCGAATTCATCGCCACTCCCATGATCCACTGGCCAGACTCCATGATGACTTATGTCCACGGGCTCGAACTCCTCTTCTCGATGGACGCATTCGGCCAGCACTACGCCACGTCCGAACTCTTCGACGACGAAGTCTCCTACTGCGAACTCATGCAGGAGGCGAAAACCTACTACGCCAACATCATCATGCACCTCGGCTCACTCACCAAAAAGGCCATCCCCGCCGTAGAAGCCCTGCCCATCAGCCTCGTAGCGCCCAGCCACGGCGTCATCTGGCGAAAACACTTCGCCAAGATTGTCGCCGAATACAAAAAATGGGTCGACTGCAAACCAACCGCAAAAATCGTCATCATCTACGACTCGATGTGGAGCAGCACCGAAACCATGGCGCAGGCCATCGGCGCGGCCGCTACCCGTGACGGCGTCTGTGTCAAGCTCCTTCGCATCCCCGACAACGAACTCACCAACCTGATAACCGAAGTACTCGACGCCGCCGTGGTACTCGTCGGCACCCCCACGCTCAACAACGGCATGATGCCCACCGTATCGGCATTCTTGACCTATATGACCGGTCTCAAACCCACCGGAAAACAATTCGCCGCGTTCGGCTCACACGGCTGGCGCGGAGGCGGCGCAACCAGTGTCGACAAGGTGCTTCGCGATGCCGCGCTCGACGTCGTGTGCGAACCCCTTACATGCGTTTTCAAACCCGACGGCGACACTCTTGCTAAATGCGCCGAATGGGGAGAATCATTCGCCGGAGCCGCGCTTGCCGCAGTTGCCGGACAGCAAATCTGATATTCGCCATGAGGAAACTCTTTTTACATCTTGTATGTTACTATCAATAATGCGCCACAGCGCACACCGTCACTTTACATGGAGGCTCACATGAAGAAATATGTATGCAGCGTATGCGGATATGAATACGACCCGGCAGCAGGCGATCCCGATTCCGGCATCGCTCCCGGCACTGCGTTCGACGATCTCCCCGACGACTGGGTCTGCCCGGGCTGCGGTGTCGGAAAAGACCAGTTCGAACCCGCATAACCATCACGCGTCACAAAACGGGCGGGGCCAATCCCCGCCCGGGACATTTCACTCAACGAGGCTCATTATGTCACACAAGGCAATCATCCCCGCAATCGAAAAAGCAATGGCCTTCGAAGACGAGGGAAGGGATTTTTTTGCACAAGCGGCTCAGAGAGTCCTGCATCCTGCTGTGAAAAACCTCAGCCTCATGCTTTGCGAAGAAGAAAAAAAACACCTCGCCTACCTCGTAAAATATCTCATCGCCATACGCGATGAAGACAAGTGGCCCGAAGTCTCGACTATCGACCTCGAAACGGATTTCACAAGTATCTACGCGGAAGCGACCGCCGCGATCGACAAGACTGTTCACGTGACATCCACCGAAGCAGAATTTCTCCAGCTCGCCGCCGACCTCGAACACAAAGGCCGCGATATGTATCTCGCTCTCGCCGAAAAAGCAGTTGACGAAAACGAGAAGCGCCTCTTCGCCGGGCTCGCCGGATGGGAAAGCGCACACGCCATCTACATCGAGGGCTTCATCTCCTTCTTCGAGGACAACGGCATGTATACCGGAGAATAAATAATGGCACGCGCCGCTTCGACTGTTCCCGGCTTCAGATTTGACAGGGATTCTCTCGAAACCATCTACAGAGCTTACAACCGGCGCGAGTACGTACACCCTGACCCCATCGAGTTTCTCTACAATTATGATACAATTTGCGAACGCGAAATTGTCGGTCTCGTCGCCTCTTCGCTCGCTTATGGCCGAGTCTCTCAGATACTGAAAAGCGTACGACGGGTCCTCGGCATCATGGCGCCCTCGCCTCTCGCTTATCTTGGGAAACCGGAAAGGGAAATGCTCGCGGATTTTGACGGATTCAAACACAGATTCACAACTGCCGCGGACATGGTGCGGCTGCTGGCGGCAATAAGCGACGCTGTCGAAAAGTACGGTTCGCTTGAAGAATCATTTTTGAGTGGTTACTCTGATTCTGACGAAAACATACTGCCCGCGCTCGGACATTTCTCGACACGGCTGTCATGTGGGGAGTGTTGCTTTCTGACACCAACGCCCGTGCGCGGCGGGGCGTGCAAACGTCTCAACCTTTTTCTACGCTGGATGGTGCGGCGTGACGATGTCGATCCCGGCGGCTGGCACCATTACATATCTCCATCGAAACTGATCGTGCCGCTCGACGCACACATGTTCGCCATTGCAACCAGTTTCGGACTCACCGCGCGGCGGCAGGCGGACATACGCGCCGCGGTCGAGATCACGGCAGCCTTTGCCTCTATCGAGCCGCAGGATCCGGTGAAATATGATTTTTCGCTCACCCGCCCCGGAATTATGGGAAATGCCGGAACTCCGCCGCCGCCGGTTGTGTTATAATGATCAAGTTCGATTATAACAAATTTGTGGCATATATCTACAAATACTATAAATGAAAGGAACACTCACATGAGCATCAAGGGAACACAGACTGAAAAAAACCTGCTCGGCGCATTCGCTGGCGAGTCTCAGGCAAGAAACAGATACACCTACTTCGCGTCGAAAGCAAAAAAGGAAGGCTATGTACAGATAGCTGACATCTTCACCGAAACTGCCGAACAGGAAAAAGAACATGCGAAGAGATTTTTCGCACAGCTCGAAGGCGGCGTGGTAGAAATCACGGCTTCATTCCCTGCCGGCGTTGTCGGCACTACAGCAGAAAATCTCAAAGCCTCAGCATGCGGCGAAAACGAGGAATGGTCGGAACTCTATCCGTCATTTGCCAAGACCGCCCGCGAAGAGGGGTTCGACTGGATCGGCGACCTTTTCGACAATGTTTCCATAGCCGAAAAACAGCACGAAAAACGCTATCTCGGCCTCCTCAAAAACCTTCAGGACGGCACTGTATTCAAAAAGGCCGAGCCCGTCAAATGGCGCTGCCGCAATTGCGGATTTGTCCATGATGGCACCGAAGCTCCCGAGTCATGCCCCGCATGCGCACATCCGCAAGCTCATTTCGAACTCCTCGCCGAAAACTGGTGAGCACTCATTTCCCGGGAGAAGAATAGCCGATGGAACAATGGAATACCGCTGATGAAATTATTGACTTTGCGATCGAAAAGGAAATCGAGGCAGCAGCATTCTATCGCGACCTCGCCCGGCGCGCTGTAAAACCCTAAGTGAGCGAGGCGGCCGAATCCTTCGCCCGCGAAGAAGAGTCCCACATACTGCGCCTCCAGGCTGTCAGGGAAAAACGTTTTTCGCTCTCCAGTCTCAAACAGCCAAAGGATATGAAAATCGCAGACTATGTAGTCGAGGCCGGGACGAACCCCAACATGGATTACCCCGAGCTCCTCATCGTCGCCATGAAGGCCGAAAAAGCCGCTTTCAAGCTCTATATGGACCTCGCGGAATTTTCCCCTGACCCGGAAGCTCGCAGCCTTTTCATATCCCTCGCTCAGGAAGAAGCTCGCCACAAACTGAAATTCGAAATCGAATACGACGATTTCGTCATGCAGGAAAACTGATCATCAGTCTTGAAAGGAGACCCGGAATGGCAAACGAAAGACTCCAGATATTCAAATGCGAGGTGTGCGGCAACATCGCAAAACTCTACCACGCAGGTGGCGGCAGGATGATATGCTGTGGCCAGCCCATGAAACTCATCGATGCAAACACCGTCGACGCTGCAGTCGAAAAGCATGTGCCAGTCGTCGAAAAGGTTGACGGCGGCATCAAGGTCACTGTCGGCAGTGTCGCTCACCCGATGGAAGAAAAACACTTCATCGAATGGATCGAAGTGATTAGCGGTGAAAAGACCTGCACCGCTTTTCTCAAACCTGGCGAAGCGCCCGAAGCCTTTTTCCCTGTTTCGGTCGACGAATTGACTGTCAGGGAATATTGCAACATCCACGGACTCTGGAAGGCATAGTCCAGACTCAGGTATTTTCACGCAAAAATGCTGATCAGCGACAGCGGGGAATCCACTATCAGGTGATCCCCCCGCTGTTTTTGTATGCGTAGGACTGGTTACCAGTAACCCGAAGTCGACAGGCGAGATACAAGCTCCAATCCAGAGTTTGCATATCAATCCGTGTCATCCATAATGACACGGCGGGGCACGGCCCCCCACCCCGCCGGATCATAGCTTGGTATTATACTGAATATCAATAAAAAATCCCCTATCGCGACGTCAGCGCGATGAAGCAGTAACTTTGAGAAACCCAAGCGTATAATGTTTTTGGGAAGATGTGCGGAGAAACCTTTGTTCAAAAAAAGTTTCTCCGGGAGGGAAATTTAAATAATTATTCGTATATCGAAGTATCAGGAGCAATCAGGAAATCTTTTTCGGTTTTTTCGGTTGAACCTGTAATGAACCAGAAGCGCGTAAGCGCCAAAATGACTATACTTTGCGAGTGATACATCGAGAGCGTCCATTTTCACCATTCGATCATCTATTATGGTAATCTTCATGGCAAGTATTTCATGCCTTCGATGATAGTGCGAAATATGGAATGTTTTTTGACGGGGCTGACAGGCGCGGCGGGGCTGTTGTAGTGAGTGAGGAAATCGTCGTATGACCAGCCACTGCATTCTTTGAGGGAATACTCTTCGATGGCGGCGTCGAGTTCGGCATCGGCCACCGGATCGGGGAGCAGCCGAGAAGAATTGTTTTGGTGGACAATGACGACTGGCGGCAGCGAGTGCGCGCCCGCGTCGGCGCGGAGCGCGGCGGGTGGCGTGGCTGAGGTGAAGGGCGCGAACATCATGGACATGCGCACGGTGCGGCCGTTGTACGATGGGGCTACCGGACGGTACTGGTTGCCAGCGGTAAGCGCGATCCATGTTGCCATGCCCATAGACTGCCGGAGCTGTGTGAACTGTTTGCCGTGGAAAGTACCGAATGGATTGAGTGCGATAGTTTGTACGCCCTGTTTGTCGCGCAGGCGCATCGGACAATAGGCGGGAGATGAATTGACATTGATGTCACTGGAGATGATAATGCCTTTGCCTGCCCCGGAAACGCCTATCCAGCCGTCTGTTACATGATTGTTGAATGAGTCGGGGCTTGCGTTTGCCGGGTCGATGGCAGCGAAATCGAGCTCGTAGTGGTCGGTCACCCCCATGTAGTTGTGCTTCCAGACCTTGAGGTATTCGCCGGATTTGTTGTGGATCGCAGGCCGCACGAGTAGCGGCATTACCTCGAACCAGTTCATGTCAAATTTGCGGGTGGAGCCGGCTGATACACCTGATTCGGAACCTTTGCAGGGTGTCTGGGAAAAAGTGACTTGAGCGTCGACAAACAAATATGGCAACGATCCGAAAAGTCTGTATGTGTATGTGGCCTTGACGGGATAATTCTTTCCTTCGATGGCAATGACGATGGTGGCTTCGAGCGTGACGGAGGCTGTGTTGCCGATGGGGCCCTTTTCGCACGCGATAGGTATGAATGCCCGGGGCGTGTACTTTTTCCTGTTTCTTTCGAGCAAGTAAGTGAGGCTGAGATCGAACAGTGCTCCGTCGGAATACTGCTCGCCGCCGAACATGAACGATGATATGCGCCCGAGGTGGTTGATGTTGGCGGAAATTGCGGAGTTCTGGAGTTTTGTGAGTTCCGCGACGAGATTATCGTCGGTCGCGGCGCGCGGTCCTGGAGCGTTGATGATACGGTAGGTGACTGGCGAGTCTGAAGCGTGAAGGAAAATGAGAGTGGCGCAAAATGATCCGGTCATCTGTGTGTCAATGTCGATGAAATCGAATGGAACAGGATTGGCACTGCTGTCAATAAGAGAAATATTGTCGAATGGGATATCAGATGGGATCATGATAGAGGGAATGCGAATGGGTATGCCCTGGCAGGCGGCAGGCGGGGCAGGCTCTCCTTCGCGGGGGACGGATGCGACGGTGAATTCGAACATGATATCGCCGGCAGACGACATTCCGTCAAGAGGGGCGGGCATGATGAGGGCAGCGGCTTCGGTAGCGGCACGCCGTGCAGCGGTATAGGCATTGCGAGCGAGGTGAAACGCGACCCGCGCGCGCTCCTGATTGATCGCGGGAGCGTGCATGCCGAAGTGAGTGGTGGAAAGCAGCCGGAGTTTGTTTTCAAAGTAGGAATCGGCGCCGGTGGTGAGGAAGTTAGTAATGTGTTTCGCGTCGTTTTCTGCGGTAGTGGATTCGCCGGCGATGGCGCCAGCGAAAGAAGCGAGCCGGCGCGCGCGGTCAGCCATACGCCACAATCGATGGTTTTCTTCTTTTTCGGTCCAGCTATAGTAACCACAATATGAGCCGTCAGCCGTGTCCCGGCGCAGGGTGACTTCGCCGCAGGGAGGATTGTCCGAGATGTATTTGTTGAGTGAGGTAAATTCGAGAAACGAGTTATCGTTAACGACATCTATGAAGTTGCGCAGGCCGCGCGCGTTGGGCAATTTTGCGAGCGGGCCGGGCAGCTTGACGCCGGTCCACAGGTCTGCATCGGCATCCATGTTGATGTATACGAGCGCGTTGGCGGAGATTTTTCCTGTCTCCTGCATGTGTCGTAGAGATTTCATCCACTGATAAAAGTTGCCCTCATTGACGACGTCGCCCTGGTTGTAAGTGGGGATCATGATGATCGAGGCTTCGGATACCGTAGAATTGAAAAGCAGTGGATTGTACATTTGATCCGCAGTGAGCGGAGGGATGAAATTGCGAACGGAATCGAACGGGATGCTGCTGTAATACAGGCTGATGGCACGTATGCCATGATCGATAAAGGTTTCGATATTGCCCTGTGTGAAGACTGTTTCCTGTGTGCGGATAATGGGCGAGTATGCGCCGAAAACATCTTTGACGCCCGAGCCGTCAGGGGATGATATGGTACGTCGGATCGTCTCGTCGAGTTCGGATGGAGTCGAGGCGCTGGTAAGTCCGTTGTTCCACGAGTCAAGTATAATTTCGTCGGTACCGGCGGCAGCGCGTACTTTTATTCGTTCGATGATATCCGGGGCGAAGCGCGGCAGCACATTGCCGAGTGACCAGTAGTTGTCGAAATCCCAGGTGCCGCAGGCGGCAAGATTTTCGCTGTTGGCCTGATCAAGGATATCGAGGATGCCGCGAATCACTCTGATGTCAGTGCCGAATCCTGATTCATCATTTCTGTCGCCGCGCCACGAGTGATTGCAGTTGACGTGAAATCCGAGTGCAATGTAAATCCTGTTGTCGATACCCATGAGTAGTTGCTCCCGATGTAACGATTGCATGTCGCATGCGGCTTCGTTCGCCTGACGCACAGCAAAATATCATACTCATTATATCATAGCATTTTCCGACAAGCTCTGAAACTTGGACAAGGGGTTTCAGTGGTTCACGTTTTCACGGTAAGGACGGACGCAGTGTTATTGAGATGTGGGTGGGTATCTTTACCCAGCCGCCACACTATTCAGTTCCTCAACAAACGCAACAATGTATCGAAAAAAGGAGGAAACAACCGGGATGGATATACACGTTGTGCAGACTGTCATCGTCGCTGCCCCCCTCCCCCACGCACAATCGAACGTCTGGGTGATGCCGCAGGCAACTATTCTGCTTCCGTCGAACGGCAAGTAGTGTCACGCCTTGAACAGATAAACGCTGAAATCTCCCTCTTTGGAATCCTTCGCCAATTGCGGCTGCGCGTCGGGGGGGATACCTTCGACAAGTGATTTTGCAAGGCATTCGCTCGCGATCCATTCGCAGTACTGTTCGATAGCGGCTTTGACCTGGCCTGTTGCCTCGTAACGGATGTCGATCTGATCGTCATAGTTAAGATCGAGGTCTTTTCGGAGGCTTTGAATCCAGCGGTTGACATCACGCGAAAGCCCTTCGATGACGAGGGCGTCATCGAGCACGATGTCAAGGGCAATGGCAGTGTCATCCTTGTATTCGACCACAAACCCTTCTTTCTGAACGTAGCTGACTTCGAAATCTTCGGGCTCGATGTCGATTTCGCCGACCTTCAGATGTCCGTTTTCGAGCAGTTCGTAAGCGCCGTCTTCGACAGCCTTGAAAGTGGATGCAGTCTGCGCCTTGAGCTTTGCGCCGAGGCTGCGTCCGTTGAGTTTCACACGGACATCCATCACGGAAGAAAGCGCGTCGATGCAGGCGACTTCCTTGACGTTGAGCTCGGCAAGCAGCCAGTCGCGGTGGTGCGCGATGATGTCGGCGGAGTAGCCGAAAAGAGACATTGACTTGAGCGGCTGGCGCACGCGAAGCGCGTTGCGTTCTCGCAGATGGCGAGCCGATGAGAGGATGGCTTTCACTGCTTCCATTTCCTTGATGAGCTCTTCATCGAGGAATTTTTCGTCGACAGCCGGGAAATCCTGGAGATGAACGGAGCTGGCGCCGCCAGTGAGTCCCCGGTAGATTTCCTCGCAGATGAATGGCGCGAACGGGGCGAACGCCGTGACGAATTCCTTTAGCACGTGATAGAGCACGTCGAATGCCGAAGACGAGTTGGCGGCGAATTTTTTACCCCAGAAGCGACGGCGATTGAGGCGGATGTACCAGTTGTTCATCGTGTCGATAAAAAGCGCGGCGCGTTCGTATATGCCGATAAGGTCATACTCGGCCATCATCGTATCGATGTCTTTTTTGAAGAGCTGGAGTTCGGCAAGGATATAGCGGTCGAGGAGCGTGTCGGGTTGGGGAGCGGCGTCTTTCGGCGCATAATTTTCGAGGTTGGCGTATGACGCGAGGAAGTGGAACGCGTTCCACAGCGGGATCAGATAGCGGCGTGTGGTTTCCACGACGAGGTCTTCGGAGAAAGCGAGATCGAGCCCGCGCACGATGGGCGACGACATGAGGGAAATGCGAAGCGAGTCGGAGCCGTAGGTGTCGACGATGTACATCGGGTCGGGGTAATTCTTCAGGCGCTTGCTCATCTTTCGGCCGTCGGGAGCGAGCATGACGCCGTGGCAGATGACGTTGGTGAACGGGGGTTTTTCGAATAGCGCGCTGCTGAGCACGATCAGCGTATAAAACCAGCCGCGTGTCTGCGCGATGTATTCCACGATGAAATCTGCGGGGAAATTCGCGTCGAACCACTCGCGGTTTTCAAACGGGTAATGCACCTGAGCGTAGGGCATGGAGCCCGACTCGAACCAGCAGTCCAGCACGTCGGGGATGCGCCGCAGAGTGCCGCCGCACGAGGGACACGGGATGGTGATTTCGTCGATCTTCGGGCGGTGAAAATCATCGACCGTCTGGCCCGACGCGGCTTCGATTTCGGCCACGCTGCCATATACTCGCACCTCTTTGCAGTCGTGATTGTCGCACTTCCAAACCGGAATAGGACTGCCCCAGTAGCGATTGCGCGAAATCGCCCAGTCGCGCGCATTGGCGAGCCACTTGCCGAACTGACCGTATTTGATGTGCTCGGGATACCAGTTGATCTGCTCATTCGACGCGAGCAGTTTATCCTTGAACGCCGTCACTCTGACGAACCACGACGGGATCGATTTATAGATCAGCGGCGTGTCGCAACGCCAGCAGTGCGGATAGTCGTGTTCGATGCGTTCGACCTTGAACACACGGCCCATTTTCTGGAGAAATCCGATTATTTCGGGGTTGGCCTTGTGGACATTCATGCCGGCAAAATCAGTCACCGATTTCATGAAGTTGCCTGATTCGTCGACAGGGTTCGGCCCTTCGATGCCGTAGGCGATGCAAGCCTTCAGGTCGTCTTCGCCGAACGATGGGGCGATGTGGACGACGCCCGTACCGTCCGAGTCAGACACATATTCGGCCTCGATCACCTGGAAAGCGTTTTTCATGTCAGGGAAATATGGCAGCAGCGGTTGATACTTCAGACCGGCGAGTTCACGTCCCTTGCGCGTTTCCTTTTTTACGTAGCCATTGAGTTCGTCGGCATAGCGTTCGGCGCAGCTTGCTGCGAGCCACACGGATGTGCCATCGGCGGCTTCGTAACGCGCGTAATCGAGATCGGGCGCCACGGCGAGCGCCACATTGCTCGGCAGCGTCCACGGGGTCGTCGTCCATGCCAGCACATACTGCTCAGGCATAGCTTCGAGCTGGAACCGCACCGTAATGGTGTTTTCAGGCACCGGGCGGTATGCGTCGTCGATGCGCGTCTCGAAATTCGAAATCGGAGTCTGGCAACGGTAACAATAGGCCACAACCTTCGAGCCTTCATAGATCAGATCGCGGTCGTAAAGTGTCTTGAAAACATTGATGACTGACTCCGTGAAATTTTTATCCATAGTTTTGTAATCGTTATTAAAATCGACCCATCGGCCAAAGCGAGTCATTATTTTTTCCCACTCGCCAGTATAGCGCAGCACGATGTCGCGGCACTTTTCATTGAACCCGCCAACCCCGTACGCCTCGATGTCGAGCTTGCTGTGCAGGTCGAGTTCCTTTTCGACCTCATACTCCACCGGCAGGCCGTGGCAGTCCCACCCGAAGCGGCGAGGCACATAACAGCCCTTCATCGTGAAATAACGCGGCACCGTATCCTTGATATAACCCGTGAGGATGTGGCCATAGTGAGGCAGCCCCGTCGCGAATGGCGGGCCGTCATAAAACACGAAATCACGGCGGTCCGCGCCATCGCGGTTGCTCACCGATTTCTCGAAAATCCCCTCCGCCTGCCAATAGGCAAGCACTTTTTCTTCCATATCCGAAAACTTGATCTGATTCTTGGTAGCCGGGAAAAACGCCATGTTCATGCTCCTTCAAATGATACCGTTGCAGAGCCGGGACAGCAAAAATACGCGCACAGCAAAAACACGCCGGACACGCCGCCTGCATCCTGAATAATATAATTCTACCAATAGTAATTTACAAGATTTCCGAAGCGCTGTCAGGATGAACCGGCACGTCAATCAGCTATGTGCAAATGATAAGAAGCGACATATTAGTGCTGCAAAGACTGCGACACAAAGAGCATGGCAAGGGTGATGATAGTCCCGACCTATTCGTTGACAGTCATGCTGTAGTGATCCGCGAGAGTACCCTGAGCCTTGTATAAAGCCACCATGGCGATGCTGTAGTCTGCAATGGCCTGAGACTCATCGAGCTGGGCCTGCAGTAGGTCCCGCTGGGTCTGCGCGACAGTGAGAGAGGTTGATTTTCCCACCTTGAATTTTTCGGATTCGGCACGGAGTTTCTCTTCCTGAAGCCTGAGCGTCGCTCCGGCGGCCTCGACCTGCTGGCGCGCACGGTCGATTTCTATCCACGCGTTTCTGACATCCTGATTGATGGTCAATGCCATGTTGTCGATAGAGATTGACTGCTGCTCTCTGGAAAGAAGGGCTTGCTCGTGAGATGACTTGGCGGCGCGGCGGCCGATGGCTGCGCTATAGCTGACGCCGAACTGAATGTCTGAGGAATCGGACAGAATACCGTTGGACGCGGTCAGAAAAGAATCGGAGTAGCCAGTGCCGCCGAGCGTAACGAAAAAGTCGATGTAGGGGAGCAGTCCGTTTTTGGTCTTTACAATATCGAGATCGCCTTTTTCGAGCTGGATGCGTGCCTGTGCGAGATCGGTGCGAGATTTCAGGGCAAGTGCTATCGCGTCGTCGAGCGATCCCGTATCGATGGCATTGAGCTTGTATGATTCAGTCGGTTCGAGTGGGTTGTTCCAGGTGGACGCATCGGGGTTGATGAGATAGAAAAGCGCGATCTTCTGCTTTTCGCTCTGACTGCGTATCTCGACAAGTGACTGCTGACGCTGTGCTACTTCGGCGCGTGCGGCGATGACTTCGATCTCTGCCGTTTTACCGACTTCGGCGATAGCCTCGGTTTCGGCGAGTTGATTTTTGGCAAGTTCGAGCGAGTTTTCGTAGATTTTGATTTTCTGGCAAGTGAGCGCGTAATTCCAGTAGGCAGTGAAAATCTGGGAGATAAGGGTTTCGGAATAGGCCTTGATTTCGTTGTACGCGGTCTGCGTGTCGAGTTCGGATGACTTGATCGAAGCAAGATTGACAGCCTTTCCGGAGTCTCGCGCGATGGGAGTGTTGAGTGAGATGGAGTAGTGAGAAGTGAATTTTGATGATGATGCCCGGGCGTCGCTTGCGTCGGAAGACAGTCCGAACTTGAGTGATGAGCCGTCGTGAAATTTGCGTGACAGGGCTGTTTCTGCCTTCGCCGTTGCAGTGTTGGCGCCGTTAAGCGGATCGGATACGGTGCCGGTGAGAGAGCCGGTGAGCGTGTCGTCGAAAGCGGCACGCGCGGCGGTTTCCTTTAGCAGGGTGATCTTGGGTGCGATCTGTTTGATCATGAGAGATTTGTTGTTGCGAAGCCCCATGAGGACGGCATCGTCGGCAGATAGCTGTATGGCATCGGGCGCTCCCGCGAGAGCGGGAGCCGCAGTGAGGACGAGTGCAAATCCGAAAACGGCTGTAATTTTTGACAGTGTGATTTTCATGACAACTCCCTGGATTATTCGTAGTGAAGGCATTCGATCGGGTCGAGCCTGGAGGCGCGTAGCGCCGGATAATAGCCGAAGAACACGCCGACGCCTGCCGAGACCGAGAATGAGACAATGATGCTGAGCGGTTCGATATAAGTCTTGAACGATCCCATTCCAATGAGCTTCGAGGCGGCAATGCCGATAGTTATGCCAATCAATCCGCCGGCTCCGCTCATGATTAGAGACTCGATCAGGAATTGTGTGAGGATGTCGCGGTCTCGCGCTCCGATAGCTTTTCGGATGCCGATTTCCTTGGTGCGCTCGGTGACGGTGACGAGCATGATGTTCATAATGCCGATACCGCCTACGAGCAAAGAGATGGCCGCTATGCCGCCAAGCAGGAACGTCAGAGTCTTGGTCATGCTCGAAGCGGTTTCGATAAGCTCCGCCTGATTGAACACCCGGAAGTCATCTTCATCCGTATCGGCAATTTTGTGACGGGTGCGCAGCAGTCTGGTGATATCATTCTGGACAGTCGTGAGATTGGCGCCTTCGACTGCCTGCACGCTTATGCTTCCGAGTGTATCGTCACCGATGATAACCTGTATAGCAGTCGTGTATGGAACAACAGCCACATCGTCAGGGTTGAAAGGCCCGCCGCCGCCCTTTTCCTTGAGGATGCCGATGAGCTTGAATTTTACGCCCTTGATCTTGATGGGTTCGCCGATCTGCTTGGTGGTAAGCCCGAGATTGGTGGCGGTCTCAGACCCGATGACAACGACACGCGCCATTCGGTTGACTTCGGATTCCTTGAAGAAACGGCCTTTTTCGAGTTCATAGTTATTGATCGACTTATAGGTCTCGGCGACGCCTGAGACCGATGACCGGGTGTTCTTGTCGTAATACTTGAGTTGCACGTTGCTGCTCACGACCGGTGACACATACTGGACACTGTCGATTTTATCGACGATCGCAAGAGCATCGTCAAGGGTCAGATTTGCGGCAGTGCCGGACATCACGCCGCCCATCCCGCGCTGGGTCGAGCGTATCGAGAGCATATTGGTGCCCATGGATGTGATATTGTCGAGGATTTCTTTTCGCGCGCCGGTACCGATCGAAAGCATCGAAATGACCGAAGCGACACCGATGATGATGCCGAGCATAGCGAGAAATGAGCGCATCTTGTTGGCGATCAGGCTTTTCAGCGATGTTTTTATGATAGTCAGGAAGAGCAAAAGCGGACAGCTCCTTTCGATCGGGCGGCGTCATCCGAAATTGGTGCGGTTAAATGACGCGGCCATCCTTGAGTTTGATGTTTTTGGGACATTGCTCCGCGATTTCATTGTCGTGGGTTACGATGATGATAGTGCGGCCACTTTTGTTGAGTTCGCCGAAGAGGCGCATGATTTCTTCGCCAGTGCGGCTGTCGAGATTGCCGGTCGGTTCGTCGGCGAGCACGATGGAGGGATTGTTGACTAGTGCCCTTGCGATCGCCACACGCTGGCGCTGTCCGCCCGAAAGCTGGTTGGGTTCGTGGTGCATGCGGTCTTTGAGACCGACCATTTCGAGCGCTTCCACCGCTGCTTGTCTGGTGTTGGGCTTGCCGGCATATTGCATGGGCAGTTCCACATTGAGCAGCGCCGACATGCGCGGCAGCAGATTGAATGACTGGAAGACAAATCCGATATGCCTGTTTCTGATCGACGCGAGCTTGTCCTTGCGAAGTGTCGCCACGTTTTCACCATCGAGGAAATACTCGCCCGAGTTGGGCCGGTCGAGGCATCCGATAATGTTCATCAGTGTGGACTTGCCGCTGCCGGAAGAACCGACTATCGCGACCATTTCGCCCTCGGCTATTTCGATGCTGACTCCATCGAGGGCATGTACTGCGCCACCGCCCATGTCATAGATTTTTTCGAGATTGACAGTTTTTATCAACATGATTGTATGCCTCTCACCGTCTGCCGCGCGGAGCGCCGAACATCATACCGCCGCGAGCACCTTTACCGCTCCACTGGCTGTCCGTTTCAGTCGCCGTGACCTGTACTTTATCGCCTTCGGACAGACCGCTGATGACTTCGGTGTTTTCATCATCGGATATCCCCGTGACCACTTCCTTCTGCTGCGTCTTGCCATTGCCGGAATCGATAGTAACATACTTTTTCCCGTTCATGCGGAATATGGCGTCGGCAGGGACGACAGTGATATTCTTCCTGTTTGCAATGACAATGGCGACATCGGTGGTCATCTGGGGCTTGAGGAGATTGGGGTCAGCCGCGGAAAGCGATTTGGCGGTAGCGCCCTTAGAAGATACCGCACCGGCGCCCTGCCCGCCGGGCATACCCGAAGGATAGCCGCCTGCGCCACGTTTTGAATTGCTGCCCCTATTGCCGGGAGCGCCTCTCTGGCCGTCGCGTTTCCCCCTGAATTTCGATGGATCGAACTTTTTACCGTCAAATCCAGCTCCGGCAGGCGGCATACCGCCGCCTGGGTGAGGCGCCATACTCTTGTCAGCCTCAGCGAGCGCGGGCAGACCTTTCGCGCTACTCTTTCCGAGCACTTCTATCTTGACCTCGAACGTGACGACATTGGATGTGGCCACACCCTTCTGGGCAATGCGTTCGACCCGCCCCGCAAAGATGTAATCCGAATATGCGTCCGCCGAAATCTCGACCATCTGCCCCTGCTTGATGGATCCGATATCACTTTCGTCGACCGAGGCGAGCACATATAGTTTCGAGAGGTCCGATATGGTCATTACGCTTGTACCGCCGCCGACATTGCTGATGCCAGACGAAATAATCGTGCCGAGCGAGACAGGCATCGCCGTGATGACACCACTGACAGGGGCGTAGACTCTCGTATTGTCAAGCGCCTGCTCGGCAAGGGAAAGACTGATCTGACTGCTTTCCACCTGAGTGCGAGCCTGCTCGACATCCTGCCGCTTGAGCGAAAGGCTTTCCTCGCTTGTATTTATCGCCTCAAGCTTGAGTTTCGCCTGTTTGACACCGTTCTGGGATTCGACGACACTCGTGCGTGACGTTTCGTACTCCTCACGGCTCACGAGTTTCTTGTCATAGAGCTGTTTGATGCGGTCAGCCTTTGCCACAAGATCGTCATGCTGCGACTTGACAGTTTCGAGATTGACGAGTGCCTGATTACGCTGATCCGCGATTTCCTTCTGGGTAACCCTCAGTGTTTCGATCGCCTTTTTATATGTCGACTGAGCGGATATGAGCGAAATCCTCGCTTTTCTGACATTTCTCTCTTCGTCGGTAGGATCGAGTTGCAAAACAAGACTGCCCTTTTCGACATAATCACTTACTTCGTAGGGCAACGATACAATTTCTCCGCTTGCCTTGCATTTTATTTCCACATCGAGATTAGATGTCACAACACCCGAAGCCTCGACTTTCTGCACGATATCACCACGTGTCACCGTCTCCACTTTTACTGTGGTAGCCGCCACTGCCGCTTCTGCTTTTTTCTTCTTTGTCTTCATGTACCAAAAACCGCCCGCCGCTGCTACCGCAAGGATCAGGACTATTGCCACTACCTTTTTCATCTATTCCTCCTGTGCCGCAAAACCGCTGCGTAGTTAAAACCACTATCCGTTAGACACTTGACAATCCGAATAGTTAAACAGTCCAGACAATTTTATCACATCAGATAAAAAACGTCCCGCAACGCACTAACGGGCTGAATATTGCCCCGCTACTCTGCAAAAATGTCACGAGATATGTTTCAGGCGTAAAAAAAATGTAAAATAGTACCATGAAGAGCTATGTCGTTTTATTCTTCGCCAACAGTGACAGGTGTCACGGCGACAATGCCGGGAAGCTTTGCGGGGGGAAATACTAACACAATACAGCAAAGCGAAACTTTGCGGAGAATCTATTATGACAAAAAAGATAGTCATGGCAATCGCGGCCATGCTATTGCTGTGCACATCGCTGATCATATCGCGAGCCATAACAGCAGAACGGATCGACCTTGTCGTCGACATGCTCCTTGAGGTCGGCCCTGAGGCCGACAGCCAGACCCGTTTTCTGATCGACCCGATAGCCAGCATCATAAACAGCGATAATTCCGGGTTTTCAGTCACGAGAAAATCATTCACAAATCCCGACGATTTCTACAGGCACATCCGTACAACGAGGCCTGACCTCATCATCGTCGACAGAAAGCAACACTACACGAACCTCATCGAAAACTACGGTTACGAACCGCGCGCCACATTCGGCATGGTCGGCATCACCGAAAACCGCACCTGCATCTTCGTCCGCGAAACGTCACCGGCGAAAACGGTTGCCGACCTCAGGGGAAAACCAATCTCGACATACGAAGGAACCGAGGGCTACATCTCGATGTGGAATCTCGCCGATTCGCCACCGGAATCATTCTTCGGAAAGCTCGAATTCAGCCAGAGCGCTCTGGGATCCTTTTACCATTATTCCTTGCAGACCACGGAAGCCGTACTGTCCTCGGAACTGCTGTACCGCTTTCTCAAGGAAGCCAACCCCGGCATCGTGCAAGGTGTCAGACGTCTCAAATGCGGACACCCATACAGACTCATCCCGTTGCTGACCCCACGCGAACAGCCGGAGACCATTACCGGGAAGATACTGGAAACCCTGAAAAAAATAGAAAACGGCAAGTCCGGAAAAGGCATGTTTCAAATCTTCTCCAACCTGAAAATCCATTTTTACCGTACGTCGCCGAAAGACTACGAAAGCGATATAGACATGTTCAGAAAAGCCAGAAAAAACGGCCAGATTGCACACTATGAGCAATGGCTCGCAAAACAGAAAAGGAGCGCAAAATAGTGCTGTCACGACGAGAGTCCGGAGGGGTTTCCCTGTTCGTATTCTTCAGTCTCCTGATTTCTTTCGTGACGATCATCACCGGCGCGGTCATATTTTCGCTTTTCCAGATGCGGCTCACATATCTCAACCGAAACGAGACCGACCACCAGATTTCGATGGCTGCCGACAGTCTCCGCACCCGGCTCGCCGGCCCTCTCGCGATAAACGATCTCGCGACCATCGACCACATAATGAAAGACGGCATAGGCACTAACTGGCGCGTGACCGACGCATTCATCACTAAAGATACCGGCAATACCATCATCTATGATCTCAGCGGCAGCCATGAGGATTCACAGTATTCCGATTCATTTCATAAACCCGGATCAAAGTACATCACCCGCCCTATCGTCATCAATGGCTCAGTCGGTTTCCATCTGCCCCGGCAAGTCACAGTCGGCAGACTTGTCGTCGGATACAACTACTCCGATATCATCACGAGCGAACACATCCGCTCTCTTTACACGTATGCCGAACCCATCTATCGCGAGATTACATCCGACATCGAAAACAACCGAATCGATCAGGTCCGCATCATGCTCGTGGACGTCATGCGCAACAACCGTAATATCATCTACGCAAAATGGGTGGCGCCTGACCGTACCATTCTACTCAACCTCTACAGAAATCCCCGGCAGCACACCATCTCAGGCCCCGAAGGCCACCTTGACAATTCGCCCATCACGACCAAGACGCTCCGCTCCCTCGACAAACGTCCCATTTCCATTCACCGTACGACAGACAGCTTCGAGCGGCCCGTCATCGACATCGCCCTCTCTCTCCGAGTCAAAAACCTCCCCTCCGGCGCGATCCGACTTGGCTACTCTCCTTCTCACTTCACCAAATCGTCGGCCCGGTATGACCGCATGTTTTATGGCATCACGGCTCTGTTTTTTCTCATAAGCCTTCTCTTCGGCATCCTCGCGGCATATCTGATCACCACACCTTTGAAAAAACTTTCCGAAACAGCCCACAAGGCGCTTGCCGGCGATCTCGACCAGCGGCATGGCTTCAGATCCGGCTTTTCTGAAATCCTAAATCTCGCAAACACTCTCGAAGCATTGTACGCGCAGCGAAAACGCATCGAAGCCGATCTCATCGAACACGAATCTCATCTCCACACGCTCTCCCAGACCATCATCTCGGCCCAAGAGCACGAACGCGCGGCCATTGCCCGCGAACTTCACGATGAACTCGGCCACCGCCTTTCCACCCTCGCGCTCGAACTCGAATGGCTGAAAAAACAGCCCGCCCCTTCACACGATGACATCAGCCGCGCCGCTTCGACCATCGAAACCGCAAGCGCCGAGCTCGTCCGCATCTATCGCGGTATCAGTCCCCATATCATCTCGCGATTCGGACTCACTTCTGCCATCGAGTCCTTCATCAATGAGATCAGACCCCAGATTTCCTTTGACATGCATCTCGATCTCGCCGTCATCGACCGACATCAGATCTCACCTGATGCCGCCCTCAACACCTACCGCATCTTCCAGGAGTCACTTACCAACATCATCAAACATGCCAACGCTTCCCGTGTCACTATCACACTCACTGCGACTGGTGATACAATTACGCTCAGGATTACCGACGATGGCGCCGGCTTCCCCAGGGATAGTCACGGCGGAGGCATTGGATTGCTCGGCATGCGCGAACGCGCCCTGATATGCGGCGGCACCCTCGATATCGAGTCACACCCAGGCCACGGCACGGCCATCACTCTAACTCTGCCGAATATTCTATGTACTGGAGACAGCGCCCTATGATCACTGTCGTTCTCGCCGATGACCACGCGATATTCCGTGAAGGCCTCGCGCGGCTACTCGAACTCGAAAAGGACTTCCAGGTCGTCGGCGAAGCCTCAAATGGCCGTGAAGCCATTACCGTCTGCGAGGCTCTCAACCCGGATGTGATCATTCTCGATTTCGACATGCCCGATCTCGATGGCCTCGAAGTGACAAAACAGCTCTCGTTTTCCAATCTGCACACGTCTATCCTGATACTTACGATGCACGCGAGCGAAGAATTCGCGCTTCGACTGCTCCAGGCTGGCGCGTCCGGGTTCCTCGTCAAATGCTCTTCGGCAAAAATCCTGCCCTCAGCTATCCGCGATGTCGCAAAAGGCCGGATTTTCATCCAGCCCGACATGGCCGA
>CAZQSL010000053.1:0-22739 GCA_964595945.1 uncultured bacterium | reverse complement strand
AGGATCGACAGCAAAAACAAAAAACCATCCGAAGGCAGTACCAGCAACGCGCCGGCAGCAACCGCGGCTGCCGCGCACGGCTTTATTATTTCTCCCCAGACCATCTTCAGCCCAAGTCTCTTGACCACTGTCACAAACAGCACCGCCACTCCCGCCAACATCACTCCGTCAAACACCAGCGCGGCTACCTTTATTCCATATCCCATCGCCCCCACACCCAGCAGCGCCACACCCTCGGCCGCAAGCGTCACTACCGACACCCACGCCGGTATCCCGGGCCGCTTTGCGCCAATGAGCAGATTTGACAGCAGCAGAAACACCATTGCCATGCTCATCCCCGCAGCCAGCACCGCCGTCAGCCACCACATCAGCCCCTCCGGGTACTTGTCACCACTAAACAGCCGCACCAGACGGCCCCCATGCACCGCAAACACCGCCACTATATACGCATCGATACACACGCCATACTTCACCGCGAGCGCGAAGTATCTCTGTATCAGCTTTTTATTGCCAGCAGCCTGCGCCTCCGAAATAGCCGGCAGCAGTGCCACTATCATCCCCACTATCAACATCGGCCCCATCGCATAGGTAAACGCTCCGCTGAAGTATCCCGCCTGCCTCGCCCGCACAGCCTCATCCACTCCGAAATACCCGAGCGAATGCGCAGCCATCGATACCACCGCCGACGCCGAAAACGACATCGCGGACCCCGCGATGGTCGCCACTGCCGAAACCCATCCGAATGTCAGCAGCCTGCGATACACCGTGCCGCTGCCAGCTATTCTCCACCGGAAAACATCACTCACCGCCACGCCCCCCCGGGGCAGCAGCGCGACCGACACGAAAAACTGCGCCCACACCGCCACTCCGATCCCTCCCACTCCTGCCACCACCCGTCTCGTCGCCCCGGCGCCAGCCACTATCACAAACACTATCGAAACAGCCAGCATCACTGCCGGAAACACAATATTCGCCACAGCCACAAGGTCCATCCTCTGCCTGCCGCCCAACACCGCAAATGCCGCATAGTACATCTGCCGCCCGCCGATCGCCACCGTCATCGCTCCGGCCAGCCCGCACATCAGCCATCTGCCCTCCGATCCGTACCACAACGCCACACCAGCCAGCGGCAAGCAAAACGCTATCCCGAGCATGGCCAGCAGCTTTGTCCCGCCGGCTGCCTCTTCCTTGCCGCCGTCAACACCCGTTTCTCCGGCTATAAACGCCATCATCGCAAACGGCACACCCAGGGTCGCCGCCTGCGACAGTATCCAGAACACATTGAGAAACGGCCCCACAAATCCATACCCCTCAGGCCCCACAAGCCTCGACATGATCACTGTCCAGGCAAATTGAAACACGCCTGACATTGCGGAAACCAGAAACAGGATCGAACTTCCCGCAATGAACCTTCCGGTGCGGTCGAGATCACTTTCGTTTTTCAGAAACACGGATTCTTTTTTCATAAAGCGCCTTTTATATATTTCGATATTGCGAAACTAATCCTGTTTACAGGTGTTTCCCACAGATGATCGTCCGGTCATCGAGCTCTTCATTGCGGTTTTCAGAAGTATTTGCGAATTCCGTATTCGCGTGGAGAATCCTTCTGACAGACGTCCCCGCGTCAAGCCCCGACTCGCCAGCCGCGACGAGTACGCCTGCGGGGCCGAATTCCTTTTTTTCGCCGTTGCGCGCCCCCACGATGCCATCGGTGAACATCACAACGCGGTCACCCCGCGAAAAAGGGTAATCCTCGCTGTAAAAATGGAGGTGTTTCTCTATGCCGACAGGCAGCATGTTCTGACCCATTTCGAGACAGCTCGTCCCGTCCGAGCGGATCAGCAGCGAAAAGGGGTGGCCGGCACTACTGTAGGTCACACGGTCATGGGCCACATTGATGACACAGATTGCCATGGTGAGAAAACGTCGGGCCATGATCATGCGAAAATACTGCTTGCGGTTGAATTTCTGGAAAAACGCTCGGGGATAGAGAAGTTCGTCGGAATTGTCCTCAATATATTGGATGACATCGGTGGCGATGATGGTCGCCTCGAAATCGTGGCCGGAGACATCGCCGATGAATACCGCCGTGATGCCGCCTGTGAGACTGACGACGCCGTGGATATCGCCGCCGAAGACATCGGCGGGCAGGGCGCTCACGGCGAGCTGGAGTCCGGGGAAGCCGTATTCGTGCACCTCTTCATCACGCGTGCTGAGCTTTTCTCCGGTGCGCAGCACATCGGCGATGACAAGTGATTTTTTCTTGCCGCCATACAGCATCTGTCCCCGTTTTCCGGCACTGGCCAGTATTTCTATTTTATACCAAGCCGCTCGCAATAAGGAGCAGCAGCACTTTTTTATGGGCCTATCATAAAACTTATTCTTTATCTTTAGTCTTTACACAAACGAAATGCTTGATTATGATGGTGTATGCTAAGGGGGGAGACATGCCCGCCCCGATTCCTGAATGTCCGGCTGAAAATCCGGCGCAGGTGAAAATCAAGGAGAATATCATGGGTAAATTTTTTCAAAGGAACGAAGAAATATATGCCGCCCTCCTGGCGCAGATCAGCTCTTTCGCAATAGTGGCTGAAACACGAAATACCGCGGTTATCAAGACAACACTCCAATTTCAACATAAACAACCCACACATCATTCCGCACAGAATACGGCTTTGCCAGCGTAGCCTTATAACACTCCGGTCTGCTGTACTGAACCAGTCGCTCCGACTATTTCGGCATCATCCAAACCGGGTGGAAATATTTCTGCAAATAAATTTATGAAGGGGAGGTCCCGGGTAATGCTACACAACTACAAGACGAGGGATGAACTTGTGGCATTTCTCAACGGCAAATCAGTAGATGTCCGCAAAAAAATCATACAACTCGTAGTCACTGCGGGTGGTGGCCATTGCGGAGGCGGACTGTCGATGACAGACATTCTGCTCACTCTCTACTACCACATTCTCGACATCGATCCAAAAAATCCTGACAAACCCGACCGCGACAGATTCATCCTCAGCAAAGGCCACGGCGGAGTAGGCATCTGCCCAGTACTCTCGGAAGTAGGCTACTATGAAGAATCAATCATGGCCGACTTCAACCAGTACAAAAGCAAATTCGGCATGCACCCCGACATGCGCAAAGTCCCCGGCATCGACATGAGCACAGGCTCACTCGGCCACGGGCTGCCCATCAGCGTCGGCCTCGCCCTCGGCGCACGCCTCAACAAGGCCTCATGGCGCACCTACTGCCTCATGGGCGACGGCGAATGCAACGAAGGCACCGTCTGGGAAGGCGCCATGGCAGCCGCGCACTTCAAACTCGGCAACATCATCGGCATCGTCGACCGCAACAGACTCATGATCGACGGCCCGGTCTCCGAAATCATGGAAGTCGAACCCTTCGAAGACAAGTGGAAAGCCTTCGGCTGGGATACCAAGGTCATCGACGGCCACGACTTCAACGCCCTCATCGACACATTCGAAAACCTCCCCGCCCCTACCAGCGACAAACCCACCATGATCATCTGCAACACGATCAAGGGCCGCGGCGTCTCCTTCATGGAAAACATCAGCGGATGGCACTACGGCGGCCTCGACGAAGCAAGCGAAAAAACAGCTATCGCCGACATCGAAAAGCTTCGCAAATAACACACTGCGCATCCTCCGCGATGCCCTCCCCCCGGCACGCCGGGCGGCTAAGACCAACAAGACCACACAAAGGAGGCCCGATATGGGACTTTCATATACCATCGATGATGTCAGCTCCCTGACTCAGGCAGAGATCTACGGCAAATTTCTTGTCGAACTCGGCAAGAAAGACCCTGACGTAGTATGCCTCACTGCCGACCTTGGAAAATCCACGAAAGTCGGCGTTTTCTTCAAGGAATTCCCCGAAAGATCATTCAACGTCGGCATCGCCGAACAAAACATGATCGGCGTCGCTGCCGGTCTCGCCCTCACCGGCAAAAAACCTTACCTCAGCACCTTCGCCTGCTTTGCCTCCATGCGCGCCTGCGAACAGGTCCGCACCGACCTCTGCTACCCGAAACTCAACGTCAAGATCATCGGCACTCACTCCGGCCTCGCCATGGGCAACGGCGGCACCACCCACCACGCCACCGAAGACCTCGCCATCATGCGCAGCTTTGCCAACATGACCGTCATCGTACCCGCAGACGGCATCGAAACCGCCAAGATCATCGAACAGTCCCTCGACCACCAGGGCCCTCTCTACATGCGCATCGGCCGCGGCTTCGAACCCCCCGCCTATGACAACGCCGACTACACGTACGAATTCGGCAAAGCCATCACCATGCGCGAAGGCTCCGACCTCACCATCATCGCCTGCGGCATGTGCGTCAAACAGTCGCTCGAAGCTGCCGACAGACTCAAGGCCGAACAGGGCATCAATGCCCGCGTCGTCAACATGCACACCATCAAACCCCTCGACGTCGAAGCCATCATCAAGGCAGCCGAAGAAACCGGCAAAATCTACACCGCCGAAGAGCACAACATCATCGGCGGCCTCGGCGGCGCAGTCGCCGAAGTCATCGCCGAATCCGGCGTCAGACTCAAAAAATTCAAACGCATCGGCATCCCCGACTGCTTCTCCATCATCGGATATCCCGAAGACCTCTATGCCCACTACAGGATCAATTCCGACGGCATCTACGAACAGATCTGCGAAAATCTCGCACTCGAAGTCGAAGACGACGACGATTTCGACGACGACGACGACTGATCCCCGCGCTTATCAGGTTTTCGCAATACACACGCAACCCAAAAAACGCCTCCCTGTCCGGGGAGGCGTTTTGTATGGAGCATTATCCAAAAGGAGCGTAAGCCCGTGGGTATCTATTTCACGAGATATTTGTCGAGGAAATCGAGAGCGGATTTCAGAGCGTCACGAGATTCGCCGGAGTCTGGCGAGTAGAGGATGAACCCGTGGTCGAGGCCTGGGCCGGAATAGGTTTTGCGGAGGACGGTTTTGCCGGCGGCAGTGAGAGCGGCTTCGAGTTCGTTGCTCTGGGATGAGGGGAGGGTGGTGTCGGGATCGGTGTTGAGCAGGATGGTTGGCGGTGCGTTGTGTGCATGGTTGACAGGTGAGTTTTTGCGTTTGTATTCGTTCATTTCGGCTTTGGTTTTGAATTTTACGCGGTTGCGGATTTCGAGTTCGAGCATGGCCGGGATGCCCTTGCGGGCAGCGTTGACGGTGAGGAAGTCGGCTGGGGTGTAGAAGAGGACAGCGGCCTGGGCGGAAGAGTCGATGCCATTGGCGACGGGGCAGGTGGGCTGGAAGTAGGGGTCGCCTGGAGTGTATGCTACCATGGAGGCGATGTAGGCTCCTGCGGATTCGCCCATGACGGCGATGCGTGCGGGGTCGATCCCGAGCGGCGCGGCATTTCGGCGGAGCCAGGCCATGCCGCATTTGGCGTCTTTGACATTGTTGGGGAATATGCCGCCTTCGCCGAGCAGTCGATAATAGCCTGAGAAGACGACGTAACCGTGAGAGGCGTAGTATTTGAGGATGGGAACGAGTTCGGGGTAGGATGGTGTGCCGCCGACAAATCCGCCGCCGTGGAAGAACATGATCGCAGGCCGGAGGCCGGGAGCGTCAGTGGGCTTGTAGAGGTCGCCATAGATGCGCGTGCCGTCGTTGGTGTCGACGGTGATGCTATTTTCGACAGTGACGTTGTAGGGGCCGGAGTCATAGGCGAACGCTGTGGAGGATATTGCGAGAGCGAGGATAGAGATGACTGTCAGGAGCAGTTTATTCATGGTGTGGTTATCCTGTTCCGATGGTGTCAGCGTGTGACGCCGAGGTGTTTGTCGAGGAAGTCGAGGGAGTCTTTGAGTGCGGCTTTGGCGGCGTCGGTTTCGGGGTGCATGAGCATGAATGCGTGGTCCATGCCGGGGCCGGTGTAGACTTTGTGTGTGACGGTTTTGCCGGCGGCTTTGAGTGCTGCTTCCATTTCGAAAGCCTGCTGTGTGGGGACGAGGCTGTCCGGGTCGGCGGTCTGGATGATGATGGGGGGTGCGTTGTTGACGTAGGTGATGGGCGAGTTGACGCGCTTGTATTCGGCGAAGGCGGCCTTGTTGGGAAATCTTTTGAAGCTTTTCATGGTGACTTCGAGGACAGGGGCGATGCCGGCTTTGGTCTTTGTGATAGAATCGAAGTTGAAGGGGGAGTAGTAGAGTACGGCGGCCTTGACGGAGAGGTCGGCGGTGGTTGCCGCTTCGCAGTCTGGAGCGAAGAAGGCTTCGGCAGGGGTGAGAGCGAGCATTGCGGCGAGGTGGCCGCCGGCGGATTCGCCCATGACGGCGATGCGGGATGTGTCGACGCCGAGGCGTGAGGCGTTGTTTTTGAACCATGCGAGGCCGCATTTGACGTCTTTGACATTGTTGGGGAATATGCCGCCCTTGTCGAGCAGGCGGTAGTTGATGGAGAGGACGGTGTATCCGTGTTGTGCGAAGTATGAGAGGAAGGGCTGGTAGACGGCGTCGTTGATGTCTCCGGCCATGAATCCGCCGCCGTGGATGAACAGGATGGCGGGGGAGGGGGCTGGCGCGTCGATGGGCTGGTAGAGGATGGCTTTGAGGGGGTTGTCGCCGTGGGTGGCGAAGGTGATGTCTTTTTCGATTTTGACCTGGTAGGTGGCGGATGCGATGGACGATGTGGCTGCCGTGATGGTGATGGCGAGGATGGCGAGTAGCAGGGGTTTCAATAATTTCATGATGTTTGCCTCATTGTAGTTGATGATGCGACGGAGTGTGTCCGCGACGTGTTTATCTTATAGCAAAAAGGGGTGTTTTGCCAGTGTTTGTTTGATGAGATGAAGGTGTGTCGAGTCAGATAATTTCCCACGGGGCGAGAGGGCCGGGGACGATGGCGAAAAGAGGGTGCGGTGTGATGTGTGCGGGTGGCTGGAGTAGAGTGTGGTGGGTGGGCGAACGGTGGGCGAGCTTGTTGGCGAGGTGCTGCATTTCGTATGCGAGCTGTCCGGTGGTGGCGGTGATGAGAGGGGTGCTTTTGGGGAATGGGGGGATTTTTGTGTCGTCGAATCTGTAGTTGCGAGTGGTGGCTTCGGCGTGGATGTGGTGGAGGTAAAAACTGATGGCGTCGAGGGGTGCGGCGTGGGCGCGGAATCGGATGAGCTGCGGGTGACGGGTATAGCCGCGAGTGTTGCCTTCGAGCACTTTTTTGGCGAGCAGGGTTTCGCGCCACAGTGCGAGCAGGCCCTGTGTGTCGAGGTAATGCGGGTGCAGAGTCCAGATGCGCATGGCTGGTGTGTTGTTATTTTCTGTTTTCCCTGTGATATTCGAGTGAGTGGAGCGCGTAGCGGGCATAAGCGGCTGCGGGGCCGCCGCCCATTTCGATGGCGACGTCGATGGTTTCGTAGACTTCGGGATCGGTGGCGCCGGAGAGGAGTGCCTGGGCGGTGTGCCATTCGATGCAGGGTTCGCATTTTGTTACGATGGAGATAGAGAGGGCCATGAGTTCTTTTGTTTTTTTGTCGAGCGCGCCTGGGGCAAAGGCGTTTTGTTCGAGTTGGAGAAATGGCGGATAGGTGGCACAGTTATTCAGGAGCGGGTTGTGGTATTTTTTGCGTTCCGAGATGGAGTTGTCGAGTTTTTGTCTGATGAAGCTGTCCATGGCCTGGGTATCCTTTCAGTACCTGGTGATTGGGGAGCGACAGGGCGTGTGTATCCTGATGAATGATAGGGCGCACTCGCGAACGGAGTCGCGACGGCAGCCGGTCAGCCGGCATCAGGATCACGAAGAGCGCAACTGTATCTCCACCTGTTCGAGCCAGAATTTAGTCTCTATATTGTCAGGAGCGATCGCGACGGCAGCCAGGAAATGCTTGCGCGCGTCCTCATACAGTCCGAGCTTGGCACAAGCGAGACCGAGCGACAGCAGCACATCGTGATTGTGCGGCATGAGCTCATTGGCCTTTGCCGCGGCATCATGGGCATCCTGTGCCCACTCGAGTTTGTGGCATATTTCCGACATGAAATAGAAATAAGACCACTCGTCGCGCTTGATGTCAGTCGCAATGCGACAGGCCACGAGAGCCTCCTCCGCCCTGCCGTTGCTGAAAAGAGCCTTAGCCTTCAGGAAGGGGATACGCTCGTCGCATACCGTCAGTGTCGCAGCCTCGGCGATCACGGCAAGCGCATCGTCTGTCCTGCCCGCGGCGATCAGGGCTTCGGCCGTCTTGACGGCCACATTGACATCTCCGGGCTGAAATGTCCTGAGTCTGGTGAAATAGGCTGCCGCTTCCTCAAAGCGGCAACCCAGATAGCAGGCGCTGCCGATGTGGAGATAGAGAGCGGGATTGCCCTGTTGCGAGGGCAGTATCGTCTCGAATGTGGCAATTGCCTCCTCAAATCTGCCAGTCTGGAGATAGGCGAGTCCGAGATTGAACATCAGGGCATGATCGCTGGCAGTCAGAGTGGCAGCTTTTTCGAATACCTCGACCGAGTCGGCATACTTGCCCATGCGCGAGAGCGCGACGCCCATGTTGGCATAGGGCGCGAAGTGTTCCGGCTTGAGCAGGGCGGCCTTGCGGCTCGCCTCGATGGCGTCCTCATAGCAGCCGGCCTCTGTGCAGACCGCGCCGAGATTGAGCAGATAATCGAAATTGTCGGGGGCGATCTCGGTCGCGCGCATCATTGCGGCGATAGCTTCGGGGAATTGTTTCAGATGATTGTAGATCACGCCGAGCTTGAAAAAGGGGTCGGCGTCGTCGTCGCGGAGCAGCACGGCCTGCTTGAGCGCCTCGATGGCATCACCCCAGCGGCTGGCCTGGATGTGGCCCGACGCGATCGAGATGAAATATCCGTATCTGTCCGTCACGGGTTCGCTCTCCACTCGTGGATGTTTTTGCGGCGAATATATCTCAAACGAAAGCGCGGCCTTTCGGCCGCGCGGTGGTCTCCTGCCGGATTGCTCAGGCTTTCGACTTCATGATCGCGATCATCTTCGCGAGGCTGTCATTGTCCTTGAGCAGATTTTTCTTGTACGAGTCGATGATCAGTTCTTCGACCTTGCCGCCGAAGATCGGGATTTCCACTTTCACTTCAAATTCCAGTTCCCTTTTAGTCATGACCTTGCCATCTTTTTCGAATGGGGTGTATTTAGATTTGCCCGTGCAGCGGAAAATCTTGTTTTTCGCAAGCGGGACTATCGTCCAGTTGTGAGTGCCTTCCCTGAGGTCATAGACAGAGTCGTCGACGCATTTCATCATGTCTTCGGAAAGCACCTTTTTGAGCGCGCCGGGGATATTGCTGGCAAGCTCGATATGTCTCCTGGAAAAAATTTTCCCGTTTTCCTCTCTTCGCTCCACTTCTTTATGCTTCTGCAGTTCGGGGAAAATGTCGGGATTCTCAAGTCTTTTTTCTCTTGCTTCCCAGATCAGCTCCGGTGTCCCGTCAAAGAAATATTCCGCCTTGAATTTCATATCCGCTTCTCCTCTTGACTTCTGAAATGGCCAATCTACACCATTAATAATTACCCGAGTGCCGTATCAAGTCAAGAACAAGTTTTCAGGACGCATAAACCCAAACGCATCACCGGCGCATTTCCACGTTCGCCATGTGCCGAATCCCGCCCACATCGAAAAAGCGCCTTGCGCCTGCATTTCCTGATCTCAAGCGGAATTGGAGGCAAAAAAGGTTCCTGCCCGTTTTTTTATATTGGCATTATGGAGTATAATTCGTTTGAGTAGCGGCAGCGCACGCGACCAGCAAGATGTCCGGCGCGTGAGGTTGCCATGCGGAGCATCTCTGGCAATATGAACACAAAACAGGATCAACAGGCCGAAAAATGCCCGTCCTGCGGCAGACCGCTGCAACAGGGACGCCGGCACTGCATATATTGTGGCTGGAAGGCCGCCATGACTCCGGTGGAACGCGCCCGGTATAACAGGGCGGTGGTCCAGCGCATCACGGCTTCGCCGGAGAAATCCGCAGCGCCCGTCTGCGCGCAATGCGGCAGACCGCTGCCACCGGCCGCGAGATTTTGTCCTGCCTGTGGCGCCAGAGCCGAAACGTTGCCTCCTCCTCAAACTGTCATCGAAGTCATCGAAGGCGACACAACCGGCACTGCATCTCCCGGCACCGGCGGCACATCAGGCATGGAGCCGGACTTTGCCATCATCACCACGGCCCAGCCGCCCATGCGAAGTGATTTCACCCTCTCCGACCTGCTCACGCGCAGCAACATCCTCTTCGCCATCGCATTCGTCGTCTTCTCCGTTTCGACATTCATACCATTTGGCGAAATCACCGGCGGACTGAAATACAATCACGGCAGGCCTGTTTCCATGCCGTTTATCCACTGGATGCTCTACCTGGCCTCTGCCGGATTTCTCGTCGCCGACTTCGCCTGGCCAGTCTATGGTATCCGCAAAAAGTGGTATCTGCACATATTTTACATTGAAATGCTCGTCTGTCTGGTGATCACCGGGTTTTATCATTTTCGCGTGCTCAACATCATCCTCATGGGCATGTATACATTCGGAGTGCACAGACTGCTCAGCGACAGGCTCGACACGCTACGCGACGACTCATTGTGGAAGATTGCCGGATGTGTCACCGCCGTCAACATATTCGCGGTCTCGATCCTTGCCAAAGGCGCTGTCATGATCGATGCGTCTCCCCGCGCCGGGTTTTTCTTCAACCTGCTGGCCGCGCTGCTGCTGCTGGCCGCGTTTTTTTCGCGCTACTCAGACCAGCTCCCGCTGCTTGCGACTCATCCCGCGTACGACATTCACGATGAAACGGATTCGGACCCTTCCGTCGGTCCCGACCCCGAAAACTGACCGGCTCCGCGCGCCGGCAATCCTGATGCGGGGATCGCTATTTGCCGGGGGGGCAATCCATGCCGGGAGGGCTTGTCTTCCATCTCTTGTGGACCCAGAACCAGTGCTCGGGATAATCAGCGACATATTTTTCGATAACCTTCGTAAAAGCCTGCGTATATGCCTTGACATCGAGTCCCGCGTCTCCCGTCGGCTCGATCTCCACCGCCGGACATATCTCTATCCTGTGCTTTTCATAGCCTTCCCTGATGATAAACATCGGCACGATCGCGCAGCCAGTCTTTACCGCAAACAGTCCGGGTCCCTTGAATGTCGCCACGAGCGAATCGAAAAACTCGACAAAAATCGACTTGTTCCCCGCATTCTGATCAGACACGAGACCCACTAATTCATTGTTTTTGAGCAACCCCGTAATGTGTTCGAACATCGGAGTGCCGCGCGGGATGTTCTTGGTCCCCTTGCTCGTCCGGAGCTTGATGATGTAACTGTTGATGAAACCGTCATTCTGATCTCTGCCCACAGCAGTCAGCGAAGTCTCAAGGCACAGTCTCGCGGCCATGAGTTCCCATGCGCCATAGTGTGCGGTTGTCACAATGACGCCCTTGCCACGGGCCAGCGCGGCCTGCAGGTTTTCCATCCCCTCGATCCTTACTATCCGCGCAATGTCTTCACTGTCATATACTGGAAAACGGATGAATTCAAACGCGCTCCTGCACAGGTATTGATAGGATTTTTCCGCTATGGCCAGCATCTCCTTTTCGCTCTTGGTGTCACCGAATGCCCTTTTCATGTTAGAAACCATCAGCTCGCGATGCTTTGCCGACATCCTGAAAGCCAGAGAGCCGAGCCCGTCAGCCATCCTGGATTGTATCCCCCGGGGCAGTATTCTCAACATGACGTAAAATATGAGAAATACCAGATGTGTCAGCCGTCTCTTCATGTTCACTTCCTTCTTGCTCCGGCCTCAGGCCGTTCATTGCAGACTATCCTGTATATATGACAGCCCATATATATAAATATCCCGAAAAGCCCGACTTTTTGAACATGCCGTCATTGCCGGACACAGGGCCATGACGCCTGGCATGGCGTCCCACGGATCGAAAAGCACCTGAAAACCCTGTAACCCGATATCGAAAAACACCTTTCCCCAAGCCTCTGTTGCGTATTTACAAAACCACTCGTGTTTTTCTTTTCAGAATTACAAAACAATGCGGATTTGCGGATTATCTTTTTGTTACACCGCTGATATGGACAACCGTAATAGCGAACACTCTGGTGCGGGCGATTTTCTCAAGCGGGATTTCGCCCCACGGCCCGGCATTCACTTTCTGGACGGTGAGGAGTGCGAGGGCATCCCTTTTATTCACTTCGCCGATGATCTCCGATACATCACCGCGAGCGATCACCGACGTGAAGGCCATCGACACGCCGCATGGGGCGAGTGGTTTGACCGTTCCGGTTGTGGCATCGTGCGGCGGCAGCAGATAGTGGCAGTCCTGGCCGGTCGCGGTGAAGCATGCGTGAGGGTTTTCGACGATGGCGGCGAGTTTATGGCTGTTCGCATCCATAGTCGTGTGGAATAGTATCCTTGCCGATGTCCTGTCGGCTGCGAAATTGATGGGGAAGGCATAAGGGAATCCGTTTTCACTGCCGATCCCGTGGAGTGCGAGCACGCCGTGGGTGAAATCCCGCGATTCGAGCGCTTCCCAGCAGGATTCCGTGCTGAGGGCCCATTTCTGTTTGCGGTTTTCTCTGAATACTGCCGCTTTTTCTTTCATGGCTGTCTCCTATGTCTTACCGATGTGCCATTTTTTGCCGGCAAATCGGATATTTTCACCAGCCGCATCAAAAATGCCCGCTCGTGTGAAAAACAAGTCCGCAATTATGGACTATATATATAGTACGGCAAACAGGGCGCAATTTTACCTGCAAAAAAAACTTGTTGAAGAATTCAGGATGATAAACAATAAAACCACCTACACATTCCCCGTGCCTCCTGGCGAGGCATTCACGATCATTCGCGACAATCAGGAAGAAGCATCGGAAAGAGTGTCCGATGTTTCATCGAAAAAAGTCGTGTCGCGTGAGCAGATAGACGACTCTACCGTGAAGATCGTCGTGCGCACGTCTTCCAGCGCAAAGATACCCGCGATCGTCAGGAGTGCCGTCAAGCCGGAAATGCTTGTATGGGAAACCGAGCAGATATGGGACTCTGCGACAATGGTCTGCACCGTTCACAGCAATCCCATTTATTTCAAAAACAATGTGGATGTCGCCGGCGAATGGCGGTTTTTACCCTCGAATGACGGCCAGCAGACACAATTCGTCGGAACCGCCAAAATCGTGATCGATCCGGCCGGTGTGGCGAATATCTCACCACAACTCGCAATCGCCGGAGTAAAGCTCGTCGAAAAATTTATCACGAAAATCATGGAGTCCGCCATCAGCAAGACCATGAAGGCTGCCGAAGCCTATATAATCGCTAAGGGTTTGGAAGAAAATAAACATAGCAAGATTGCGCCGGATTTTTGGCCGTAATCAAGGCGCTTGCGAAGGAGCATACCTAAAGGTATGTAACTGAGCAGGCAATACAGAAGACGGAAAAATAAGACAAGCAAGATGCTAAGGTTATTTTGTGACAAGCCCTAAAAAGAAAGACGCGCAAACCGCCGGCCAGCGCACCGGATGACCGTCAACTACCGGGAGGTCCACTTGCCCCACCTCAAAAAGCCCGCCCTCGCCATCATAATCGCGCTCACGCTCGCAGCGGCCTTGTCCGTGGCGCCACGCCCCGCACTCTGTCGCGACCTTGCCAGGCCGATACTCAATGCCGACATCAATGTCCTTGACGGCTATGCCATTGTCGTCGATGGCGCGACGGTACAGACCGATGTGCCTCCAGTCGAACGCGGCGGCATCGTTTTCGTTTCGCTGCGCTTCGCCGCCGAAGCTCTCAACGCCGATGTCTCATGGTACAGGGATGAAAAAAAAGCCGTCATCATATTCCCGGGCGACCGTACGGTCACCATGATCGCGGGCCGGCCTGATGTGGAGATGGGCGACATGCAGAAAATCCTTCCCGTTGCGCCATTTCTCTTCGAAGACCGGTTGATGATCCCGCTCAGGGCTACGGCGGAATTCGGCTACTACAGGATAAATGAAAATGAAAAAAACGCGATCCTGTCTTCGAGGGAGAAACAGCAGACCGGCATTTCCAATCCCGAAGACACATCCCAGGCAGGCGGCAAAAAAGCTACTGCCTCTCTCGACATGATCCGCGAAAAGGCGCACAAGGATGCGATCACTAAAAAAATGCGCCCGCTCATTTTCACGTCTTGGGGCATTATGTTCGCACTCTGGATCATCATCACCGCCATTGGCTCGGCAAAGGGCCAACTCACGGGCAATGGCTGGAAATCGGCACTTGTACTGTTTCTCATGCTTACGCTCGGCATGTACCTCGTGATGTTTTCCGGCGTCATGCTCAGTACTTGCTGGGCCGCTCTCGTCATCCTCATCACGGCACTCGTTGGCCTCGTATCCACCGAAACCTACACTGACAAACTCCTCACGATGGCCTCTACCGCCCAGGGCGCAGGCCTCATCTGCACACTCTTCGGCCTCGGACTCCTCATCGGCCCGGCCATCGCCGCACGCGACATCGCCGCGATCGGCTACGGCATCTATGTGAAAATCGAACCCACCATCACGGGCCTCTGCATTTCCATATTATTCAGCATGCTCTACAGCACCGAAGCCCGCAGAGCGCGCCAGGGCGTGCCACAAAAAAACTGACCCCGGAGCCAGTCCCACCCCAATGGCAACAGACGAAAGCAACAACCCCTCATCAGGCCGCAGAGTCTCCTTTCTCATGCCCTACATCGACTTCTGCTTCATGCTGATCATCATCTTCGTCGGCATGCTCTCCATTGCCTACTTCGAACCTCTCGGCCGCACCGACATCCAGACCGTCAGCGAAAACAGACTTGACACCATGGAAGGCGAATTCGAAAAAAAACCCGCCGGCATCCAGAGCAGCAACTTCGGAGTCGGCGAAAAAACGCCCACAGCCTCGATCCATCCTCTCACCTCCGCCACCACTGGCTCATTCCGTGAAATCACATCTCCCGTCACGCGTATCCCCAATGCCGCGCCCCAGCCCGTCCCACGTCCCGGCGCCACTCTCACCCCACCGTCACAACCAGCCGTTTCCATACCCGCCACTGCAACGGATACCGCTCCTGATCCCCCCGCTCCCGCCGCTCCATCCGTACCACAGCCAGCCGCCGCCGCCGAATCTCATACCCCCAGCGAAAACAACGGCAAACAACCCGGCGCCGGCAACAGCTACTACATCGACCTCCGCTCACGATAACCACATCCCTCGACATGTCCTCCACTCCACACCTATTATAAAAATTGTCTTGCCTAATGAAAAAATATCGTATATTTTAGTACCGGCTGTGCAGTGCCCGACCAACCGGTTGCCTCACCGTGCAACCCACACAGTCCAGAATCAACCAGGGAGCAACAAACATGAAAGGTCTCATCCTCTGCGCCGGCAAAGGCACACGCATGCGCCCCATCACATACGCCCTTCCGAAACAAATGATCCCGGTCGCCAATAAACCCGTCATCGTCTACGCATTCGAAGCCATGAAAGAAGCTGGAGTCACCGATCTCGGCATCGTCGTCAGCGACAACCGCAAAGACATCGAACCTTTCCTCGGCGACGGTTCGCAGTGGGGCATGAATATCACCTACGTCACCCAGGACAAAACACTCGGCATCGCTCATGCCGTCCTCTGCGCCGAAGATTACATCGCAGGCGACGACTTTATACTCTTCCTCGGCGACAACCTTCTCGAAAAAGGTATCAAACCCCTCGCCGACGAATTCCTCAAAGAAAAACCCCAGGCCGCCATCATGCTCAAGGAAGTCCCCGAACCCCAACACTTCGGCGTCGCAGAAGTCACAGACGGCAAAATCACCTCCATTGTCGAAAAACCCAAAGAACCAAAATCAAATCTCGCCGTCATCGGCGTCTACATCTTCACTCCCATAGTCTTCGAAGCAGCCAAACGTATCAAACCCTCCAAACGCGGCGAACTCGAAATCACCGACACCATCGCCGAAATCATCAACATGGGCGGCAAAGTATCCCCCCATGTCGTTGACGGATGGTGGAAAGACACAGGCCAGAAAGGCGACATGATCGAAGCCAACCGCGCCGCACTCCAACTCCTCACCCCCACCACCCTCGGCACCATCGACTCATCATCTCAAATCACGGGCACCGTCGTCATCGAAACCGGCGCCTCCATCATCGACAGCAAAATCTGCGGCCCAGCCATCATCGGCAAAAACACCACTATCGAATCTTCCTACATCGGCCCCTACACATCCATCGACGACAACTGCACCATCATCGACAGCGAAATCGACAACTCGATCATCATGTCAGGCTCCACCATCGCCAATGTCGCCTCCCGCATCGAAAACAGCCTCATCGGCCACGATGTCACCATCGAAGGCGTCGACAAACGCCCCATCTCCATCGACATCACCGTCGGCGACAAATGCAAACTCATCTTACCGTGACCAGCCCCCGCAAATGGCTGTCCCGGCTCCATTACGGCAACATGTTTGACACTGTCCAACATCCGCCATCAGCACTAGCGGCGGGTTAATATACCCAAAATCCGGGCTCGCCACCCCGTAACCGCACCACTCATTATGCACCATCAAACACCAGGGCAAGGTGTTTTCCGGATGCTCAAGCCATCCGAAAATAGCGTGGGAGGAAAGAATTGAAGACAACCCGATACCAGCGATCCAGAATCACGGCCACTGCCACCGCACTGGCCATCCTGCTGCTCATCATCACCACCACCAGCGGCACCACCATCAGCGCTCCACCAAAACTGCCGGTTAAAGTTTCCACCTCAACCGACTCATCACTCAGCAAAGACACTCGACTCAAACTCCTCAAACTCGACGAAGCCAAAGTCTCTCTCCAGGCAGCCCGCGACCTCTACAACGACAAGAAAAAAGACGCTGAAACAATGCAGGAACTCTATAAACAGGACGTCGTCACCGGCAAAGAGGCCTCCGACGCCGAAACCGAACTCATCGAAGCAGACCGCAAACTCTCTCTCGCCAAAATCGACCTCGCCAAAACCGCCCTCTCATTTCTCCAGGAATCCACCCACATCTCCATCCTCGACGCCTATCAGTACATCGACATCGAAAACCGCCGCCACATGGCTCTCACCATCACCAACGACTCCGACCTCGACCTCGCCATGATGGGCATGCGCGACGGCGTCCCCGAAGCCGGCATCAAAAAACAGAATGTCCCCGGCCTCCTCACTATCGACGACCTCTACATCTCCATCAAGTCAGGCTCCACCGCCATCGGCGACCCATTCGAAATCAAGGTCTCGAAACTCCCCCTCAACGCCACCAAAACCCTTGACTTCAAACTCGACAACGAAGCCGAAGAAGTCTCCGTCATCCTCAAATACCAGAACAGGGAAGAAACCCGCAACATCTTCCTCGTCAAAAAATCCACCGAAGACATCGTCCGCGTCTCGGCTCTCCAATTCGCCCAGGAAGGCCAGCTCGGCTCACAGGTCAGCTACGCGATCGACCTCGAACGCCTCGCCGAAACCGAAGCCACCTTTACCCTCGAAGCCTTCAACCTCCCGGGCAAATTCCGCTACAAATTCACTGACAAAAGCACTCAGCTCTCACGTGTAAAATTCTCACAGGGCGTCACCAAGCAAGCCATCACCCTCCAGGTCAACGTCCCCGACACACTCCCCGACAGCGATCTAAAAAAACCCATTTCCTTCTACGCCGTCGTCGGCACCGAAGGCGCCATCGCAGCGCTCCGCGCACAATCCCGCGGCGGCTACGTCACAGAGCAGCAGATGACCGCACTCAAAATCGGCTTCGAACGAGTCGAACTCACCCCACGCGGCACCGGCAAATTCGAATCCAACTTCTCCACCCTCTACTACGAAATCAAGGTCGGCGACCCCATCTCCACCAAAATGACCGTCAAAAACACCGGCTCGGTCGACCTCAACGACATCCGCTTCAACATCGAAGCCCCCTACGAATGGAAAGTCACCCTTGACCCCGAAGAAATCGAATCCCTCTCACCTCGCAAGGAAATCGACGTCAAGGTCACCATCACGCCACCAGCCAACGTCGAAGTCGGCGCCTACGAAGTCAAAATCGAAGGCGAAACGGACTACGAAGGCACATCCGTAAAATCCAGTCAAAAGGACATACGCATACAGGTCTCAGGCAAAACCAACCTCACCGGCAACCTCATCATCGTCATCTCACTTATCCTCGGCGTCGTCATCCTCGCCGTCATCACCGTCAAACTCAGCCGCCGCTAACACTCTGGACCCACACGCGCAAACCCGCCGCCCACGGCCGCGGGCAAATCCTTAATGATAGGAAAACCACGATATGGCAGGACTAAAAAACTACCTCATCACCATAGCAGCAGCGGCAACCCTCCTCACCACCTCCGCCGCGGCGCAGGACTCGCTCATCACCACCGCCATCCCTCCGGCTCTGCCCGCTCCGGAAACCGTCGCGGCAGTCTCCTTCGATGACCCGCTCTCCGATGACGCGTATCCCACCATCCCGGCCCCAAAGGCGCTCTCCACTGAAAATCTCTCTCACATCATCGCCTCCGCCCCTGAAAACGCCGCTCCTGAAAACATCATCATCCTCAACCTCGAAAAATGCATCAAACAGGCCATCGACAACAACCACGAACTCCGAATGAAGCTCGCGGACCTCAACAGCGTCGACGGCGACCAGATGGTCGACCGCTCACGCTTCTACTCTCACATCGACTTCGTCGCAGACGCAAGCCGCAACCAGGGCTCACTCCTCAAATCCTACAATCCCACACTCAACCCCCCGGTCATCTCTCCCATCGGCATGGACTCCTCATCCATCGGGCAAACTCTCTCCGGCGGCTCATCCTCTTCATCGGGCACAGACCTCTCTGCCCTCGCGTCACAATACGGCGTCGACCTCTCACAAGTCACATCCCTCGCATCCCAATACGGCATCGACATTTCCAAATACCTCCAGCGCACCACATCCGCCGGCACCTCCGCCCAGCGCTCGGCCAACGCCATTATACCGGGCACAAACATCGACACCGACGATCTCGAACAACTCTTCGAGGAAACTCAAAACATCGTCGACTATTTCAACGACACCATCGCCTCTGCCTCAAGACGATCCACCTCTAATATCCAGGCGGGCTTCAGATTTTCACAACGCCTCCTCGAATGGGGACGCGATCCTGCCTCCACTATCCAGGTCCGCCAAAACCGCCGCCTCGCCACTTACAACTACGAACAAAAACTCCGCGATGTCATATCCCAGGTCCGCTCCGCTTTCTTCCTCATCATCCTCAAACAGCAGCAGATCGAAACCCGCCAGAAACTCCTCAAGGAATATCAGGCAAAACTCGTCCAGCAGCAAAAACGATTCGAAATCGCCAAAGACGTACCCCGCATCGACGTCCTTACCGCCGAACTCGATGTCCTCAACGAGCAAAACCGCATCGACGTCCTCAACGGCGACCTCACACAGAAAAAGCTCGAACTCCTCCAACTCCTCAACCTCCCCTACGACACCAATGTCCAATTCGTCGGCGATATCCCCTCCTTCGACTTCACTCTCCCCGAAATCGTCTCCACCACAAAACAAAACTCCTATCAGATGACCTATCTCAATTCCGAATTCGACGAAGCGCAACTCAAATTCCAGCAACTCGCCTGGGACTACAAACCCGTTTTCTCGGCCAAAGTCGGTTACGAAGACCACCGCAATGCCTACGGCCTCACACTCAACAACTCCAACCAGACATACGGCCTCGACCTCGGCGCCATCAACTACATCAACGTACCCTCCGAAAGAACTTCATCATCTCTCATCTCATCGCTCACCACCACAGGCGGCACACGTACCTCCGACGACAACCTCTCCATCGCCGCCGGCCTCACCTGGAATCTCTACGACAACACCCAACGCAAGGGCGTCGAGAAAAAACAGCTCGAAAATCTCAATAAACTCAAAATCGACCTTACGCGCCAGACCGAACTCGAAGAACTCAGCGCGCGCAAAGCCTACAACGACTTGGTCGAAGCCGTCCAGAAACTCACCCTGCAATCCAAAATCGTTGACAATGCAAAACGACGTCTCGAAATCACGCGAAAACTCCGCGAATATGGCAAAGTCACGGAATATCAGGTCGACTCCTACCGCGACTCATTCTTCTCTCAGCAAGACCGCTACTTCTCCGATCAGGAAGCAGTCATAACCGCTCAGGAAAATCTGCGCAAAATCATGGGTACCTTCTGATCCAGCCCGCCAGTCCCATGCACAAACATCGAAGCCCCGGCCTCACGACCGGGGCTTTATTCTTTTCGAATCATGGAAATTATTCGAACTATTTTTGAACCCGAATTTTGCAATAGAGTTCGGGCAGAATATACTCGTCATACGCAAACAAAAAAATGCACCGGCAACACAGCAGTTCGCCCTTATCGCGACTGCCGGATTCGACAATAGCGCACTTTCTATTGACGGATTCGGGTTTATTGTTTTCGGTTGGTACACCAGATCATCCAGGCAGACCATAACCATACATAGGGAAATTCAATAGATATTTCGTATAAACGCAATGCCGTTAGCCGGATGAACCGTTTTATGTGATTTTTATGTGTATGTGGCAAACATTTACGCACATTTTATGCGCTCCTCGATAGACTTTTAGTAACAATGGAGGCGCATGTCATGGAAACGAGTGCGTGGATCGAAATCAGTTTGTTTTTTGTTCTCCTGACCGGGCTGACGCCGCTGCTCGGGTCGCTGTTTGCGAAGGTGCTCGACGGTGAACGTGTGCCGGTGCTGTCGGTTCTGCGGCCGGTCGAGCGGGTGATTTACCGCGTTGCGGGCATCGATCCCGAAAGTGAGATGAACTGGCGGGGTTATTCGTTTGCCGTTGTGGCGTTCAGTCTCGCCGGTGTCATACTCGTCACGGTTCTTCAGTTGTTCCAGCACCGGTTGCCTCTCAATCCGCATGGACTTCGTGGTGTGCCAGTGCTTCTGGCAGTCAACACGGCAATAAGTTTTGTTACGAACACGAACTGGCAGGCTTACTCCGGTGAAGTAACGCTTAGTTATTTCGTTCAGATGATCGGCCTGACGGTGCAGAATTTCGTGAGCGCAGCGACCGGGATTGCTGTCATGGCTGCGCTTGCGCGCGGCCTGTCGCGCAGGCAAAGCTCGTCGCTCGGAAATTTCTGGGTCGATATCGTCAGGGCTACTCTATATATTCTTCTTCCTCTGTCATTTGTCGTTGCGCTTGTGCTGGTCGGTCAGGGAGTGGTTCAGAATTTTGCGCACTATGCAGACGCTAACACAATCGAGGGCGCACGCCAGACGCTGCCGATGGGGCCAGCGGCTTCGCAGGTCGCGATCAAGCAGCTCGGCACCAATGGCGGCGGTTTCTTCGGGGTCAACAGTGCGCATCCGTTCGAGAATCCCACACCGTTCAGCAATTTCATTGAGTGTCTTTCGATACTTCTCCTGCCGTCGGCGATGGCATATACGTTCGGACTGTTCGTCAGACGGCGCGGTCACGGCATTGCCCTGCTGTGCGCGATGTTCACCATATTCGTCGCGGGACTCGCGGTCGCGCTGTGGGCGGAATTTCAGATCAATCCCGCCAACGGGCTGCCGTTCATGGAAGGCAAGGAAACGCGGCTGGGCATCATGCCGAGCGTGCTGTGGGGCATGGCGACAACCGTGGCGTCGAACGGATCGGTCAACGCGATGCATTCGAGTTTTTCGCCTGTGGCGGGCGGCGTCGCGATATTCAACATGATGATGGGCGAAGTGGTATTCGGAGGCGTGGGCTCGGGTGTTTACGGGATGGTGCTGTTCGCGGTGCTTACCGTGTTCATCGCGGGACTGATGGTCGGCCGTACGCCGGAATATCTCGGCAAGCGGATCGAGTCGAAAGATGTGCTGCTCGCGGTGATAGGTGTGCTGCTGCCGGGCGCGGTGCTTCTGATATTTACGTCCGTGTCGCTTGTGGCGCCTGCGGGCCTCGCGAGCTTTGCCAACAGGGGGCCGCACGGATTGAGCGAGGTGCTGTACGCATTCACATCGGCCTCGAACAACAACGGCAGCGCATTCGCGGGACTCAACGCGGCGACTCCGTGGTACACGGTACTGACATCCATCGCGATGCTTGCGGGCAGGTTCGGCGTGATCATTCCCGTGCTGATGCTTGCCGACAGTCTGGGCCGCAAGAAATACATACCGCCGTCTCTTGGCACATTCCCGACGGAAGGCGCGCTGTTTGTCGCGCTACTGATCGGTGTCGTAATAATCGTCGGTGCGCTCACTTTTCTGCCCGCGCTGACGCTTGGCCCGGTGATGGAACACTTCCTGATGATGTCGGGGTGTGTCTTCTGACATGCTGAACGCAAGTGAAAAGGAGATGTAAAAATGGCTCACATCAACGCAACGGCGGTATTGATCTGCATCCTGACTTTTCTCGGATTTCTCGTCGCGATGGGATTTTCAAACCAGAACTGACGGAATGGCTGTTGCATCGTGTTTTGCGGATGCCACAAAAAGGAGCTGGCTTGTCATGAGTAAGAATAAAGATTCATTGTTGGATACGAAACTGATAAAGCGTGCTGTCGGTGATTCGTTTCGTAAGCTCGACCCGCGCACTCAGATCAGAAATCCCGTGATGTTCGTGGTATTTCTTGGCGCATTGGTTATGACTGTCATAGTCGCAAATGACATCGCTACTGGCGATCTTGCCAACCTGAAATTCAATGCG